>NZ_CALIOS010000129.1:0-26290 GCF_938044715.1 uncultured Turicibacter sp. | reverse complement strand
CCCATTAATTGTAACCCTACACCAATCGCCCATCCACTAAAGGCTGACGCTGATTTTACTAATAACGTTTGAACAGAGAAGATAATACTTTCATTACGTGTTCCTAATTTAAACTCCCCATAGTCAACAACATCTGCAAGCATAACGGTTGTTGAAGCTAAGACGAATCCTCCTCCACCACGTACTAAAATGGCTGAAATCATGGTGAAGATCGGTTGATTTGGTGCTAATAATCCTGAGAATAATAACCCGACCAATCCGATAACTGGAATGAAACATCCCACTTTAAATAATTTTTGACGTCCAATTTTACGAGCTAAAATCGGGAATAATAATAAACCACCAATTTCAGCAAGTCCTGCTGTTCCATTGTAAATTTTGAACATTCCATCATTACCTGTTGCATACTTAAAGTAGTAAATCGCCATTCCACCTAAAAGTTGCATCATTAAATTCATACATAATACAACACCCATGAAGACCATTAACTGATCATTTTTACGGATAATTTGAGTCATTTGTTTGAATGTTACGCGGTCTGCTTTTTTATCTGTTCCTTCAGCCGTTAATGTTGAAGGCTCTTTAACATTAAGACAGGTAATCACAGAACTTAAAATAAAGATGGCTGCAATGACAACCGCTAATAATTCAAATCCTTTAACATCGTTTCCACCCCCAAGAAGGGCAACAAATGTTAAACCAAATGTTCCAATTGTTAAACCACCGATACTAGCAAAGATACGAGGAATAACAGCCACACGTTCACGTTCTTGTTTATCCTTTGTTAAAGAAGGAATCATTGACCAATAAGGAATATCCATAATGGTATACGTCATCCCCCATAAAATATACATCACTGAGAAGTAAGCATATAAAGGTAATCCCTCTAAATCAGGTTTTTTGAATAAGAAAATTAACACAACAGCATTAATAAGTGTTCCGATTAAAATCCAAGGTCTAAATTTACCGAATCGAGTTTTGGTATTATCTACAATCATTCCCATCATTGGATCATTTACTGTATCCCAAATACGTGCAACTAAGAATAATGTTCCGACAAACGCTGGAGCTAACCCCACAACATCTGTAAAATAAAACATTAAATAGGTCCCCACAATACCATAAACTAAATCTTTTCCTAATGCCCCTATACCATACGAATATTTCGCTTTAGCAGTTAGTTTCATCACTAACTCCCCCTCCTTTTTGGTTTGAAAGCAATCGTTTTCTGTAATTGCTTACATCATCTATCATGGTTATATACTACCACGTGTGAAATCGTTTTACAACATATTTGAGTAAAATTTATTTATTTTTTTACCTTTAATAGCGACTTTTAAACGAAAATATATTGAAAATAGATCATATTATTCCTTTTTTATTTCCATTAAACCATCTTTGAAAAACCGTTTACACCTATATAAAAACATTGAAGTTATCGTTTTCCGTTTTATAAAACTAAAAATTAGTTTATTTTACTTAAATTACAAAAAACAATCCCCCCCTCATTAGCCAAAAAGACTGTATCAAATAAGCTGATACAGTCTTTTGGTTAAGCTATTTTTTTAAATTTAATAATGGTACTTGCATAATCACCTGATAACTTCACTTGAATTCCGTGATTCATTAAATACGATCCCGATTTGATGATGAGATCATCACTTAAGTTAAATTCATAGCGTGCATCTGCATCAAGTCCTCGTATTTTAATACAAGCGCCAAGACGTGAAATTTGTGTTTGAGGTAAGAAGACAAATAAGACAGCTTCATCTTCATTTGCATATTCATATACCTGATAGTTATTTGACGTGATTGGATTTAATCGATAGAAATCCCCATCTTGGATAATATGACGAATTTCTTTATATTCTTCAATCAACTGACGAGATAATTCCATCTCTTCTTCTGTAAATTTTAAAATATTGCATCCCATTCCAAGTGTCCCCATCATAGCGCTATGGAACTTGAATGTTAATGGAATCGTCGAACGATTGTTAGCATCTGTTACCCAGGCACGCATCGCTTTAATTGGGTACACATATGAGTAAGTACGTTGAATTGTTAGACGGTCATAGGCATCTGTGTTATCACTTGTCCAGAAATCATCAAATGAATCTAACATTCCATAGTCTACTCGTCCTCCACCACTTGCACAAGCTTCAAGTAATAAGTTTGGATACTTCTCTTTCACACGGCGTGCAATGTCATACACCGCTTCAATATGACGGTACCACATATCACGTGAAATTCCTGTTTGAGAGATTGGGCGATTTGCATCCCATTTAATATAATCAATCTCGTAATTTGCTAATAAATCATCAATCATATTAAATATAAATTCTTGCACTTCGGGTAACGTTACATTTAATACCATTTGGTTACGTGACGTATCATTCATACGATTTTCAAAATGATAAATCCAGTCCGGATGATCTTTTAATAACTGTGTTGGTGGATTCACCATTTCTGGTTCAATCCAAATTCCAAACATCATTCCCATCTCTTTAACAGCCGAGATTAAGGGGGTTAATCCTTCAGGGAACTTATCGGTATTTACATACCAATCTCCAAGTCCATCTGCATCAGAATGACGTTGCCCAAACCATCCATCATCGATAACAAATAACTCGACTCCCATCTCTTTCGCTTTTTTAGCTAATGCAATTTGTTCATCACAGTGAACATCAAACTCAGTTGCTTCCCATGAGTTGTAAAGGACAGGACGAACTCCATCACGCAGGACATGTTGTTTAGCAAAGTCATTCATGGCATGTGTCATCGCCTCAAATCCTGAATTCGTGTAACCCACTAACATGGAAGGAGCCATGAATTCCTCACCTGGTTGCAGTGAAATCACACAGTCGTGTGAACTGATTCCCATTTGAACAAGCGTTCCGCCATAAGGACGTGGTTCAATAATCGTTTGGAAGTTTCCACTTAATTTTAAAACCCCAAAGTATACTTCTCCATTTGTTTCTGATGCCTGATGATCTAAAACAAAGAATGGATTGTGATGATGCGTTGAAATCCCACGTCGGTTTTCTAACACGATTTTCCCTTGACCAAGTGGTTGTTTAAATTCTTGGAACTCCGCTAACCAACGTCCATGAGAGCTTGTTAACGTTAAATCTTGATATGGAAGATGGATTTGTCCACTATGAACTTTTTCAATTTCAATGATATCGTTCCCAGTATTACGAACCGATACTGTACGTTCGATTAAATCTTGAACTTCATATACTTTATAATGTAAATCAAACTCAAACTCGTAATGTGCATCTTTTAAGTGAATCACTAACGTCTCTTCAGTCTGCGTATACCCAACATAGCGATACTCAATGTCACGCGTTCCATCAGCAAAGTTTACTTTTAAACAATGTTCCTTATAACGCATCCCACCAAAGACTGGATATTCTTCATCCGTTAAATCCAAGATTGGATCGTTACTCGACATTTCCGCTAAAGCCGGTACGTCAAAATCTTCAAGATTATTTACTTTTGGTCCCCAATATAAGTGACGTAATAATCCCATATTATCAACTGCAAAAGCATATGTTGTTTTATTTGTTTCTAATCCAAACAGTTGGCGTTTTTCATCAATTAAAAATCCCATCCTATCTCTCCTCTTTATACACTTCTATTGCTTTTTTCCTCATAACCTAAGACGTCTTCTAATCGTTTTTAAAG
This sequence comes from uncultured Turicibacter sp., assembly GCF_938044715.1. NCBI lineage: Bacteria > Bacillati > Bacillota > Erysipelotrichia > Erysipelotrichales > Turicibacteraceae > Turicibacter > uncultured Turicibacter sp. The sequence goes on along the minus strand of NZ_CALIOS010000129.1, from coordinate 22,603 downwards.
ATAACGTTTCCAAAGTTATTATATTATAGTTAACCTGAATAAACAACTTCGTTTTAGTAAAATTTTAGTTATTTTTTATAACAACCATCATTTTTCCATATGCATCCGACATCTAGACCTATTAAAACGATTTCACAATAATTATAATGGAGAGGTAAAAACAACTTACTATTAGGGGGATTTATAAATGATTAAAATTACCTTTATTGGAGCCGGAAGTACAGTCTTTGCTAAAAATGTACTAGGGGATTGTATGTTAACCCCAAGTCTTCAAGATGCTCATATTGCTTTATACGATATTGACTTAAAACGATTAGACGAATCATATCAAATGCTTGAAAATATTAATAAAAACTGCAATGAAAGCCGTGCAACAATTGTTTCTTATACGGATGCTCGCGAAGCTTTGACTGATGCAACATTTGTTGTGAATGCCATCCAAGTCGGAGGATATGAGCCTTGTACGGTTACAGATTTCGAGATTCCTAAAAAGTATGGTCTTCGTCAAACGATTGCCGATACGTTAGGAATTGGCGGTATCTTTAGAGGACTGCGTACGATTCCCGTTCTACTTGACTACTGCAAAATCATGGAAGAAGTTTGTCCAGATGCCTGGCTACTAAACTACACGAATCCAATGAGTATTTTAACGTTGGCCGTTTTAAAGGCGACTAAAATTAAAACAATCGGACTTTGCCATAGCGTTCAAGTGTGTGCACCAGATCTTTTACGTCATTTAGGGATGGAATACGACAATGTTTCGTATAAAATTGCAGGGATTAACCACATGGCATGGTTATTAGAAGTTGAATCGAATGGTCAAGATTTATATCCAAAAATCAAAGAGAAAGCAATTGCTTTTGAAGGAAAACACTATGATATGGTTCGTTTTGAAATCATGAAACGATTTGGCTACTATGTAACGGAATCAAGTGAGCATAACTCAGAATATATGCCTTACTTCATTAAAGAGAAATACCCTGAGTTGATTGAGCGTTTTAATATTCCACTAGATGAATATCCTCGTCGTTGTATAGAACAAATCAAAAACTGGAATAAACTCCGCGAAGAGATTGTTCATGATCATAGCTTATCTCATACCCGTACCCACGAATATGCTTCCTATATCATGGAAGCCATGATTACAAACAAGCCTTATAAAATTGGCGCTAACGTTTTAAATACTGGCTTAATTACTAACCTTCCTAATGACTGCGTGGTTGAAGTCCCATGTTTAGTTGATGCAAGTGGTGTCACACCTTGCTTTGTAGGAGATTTGCCTCCACAACTTGCCGCTTTAAATCGTACCAATATTAACGTCCATCAGTTAACCGTTAAAGCAGCTTTAACACTAAAAAAAGAACATATTTACCATGCAGCCATGCTTGATCCTCATACTTCATCTGAGCTTTCAATTGATGACATCTACGCCTTAGTCGATGATTTAATCAAAGCCCACGAAGGATGGTTACCAGAATATAAATAATCTAAAGGGACGCTAACAATTTAGCGTCCCTTTTAACATTGTATTGATGAATAACTTTTTGGGCCCCAACCTCTCGTAGAGAGAGTTCCTCAATCACTAGGTAATACGAAATTCTAATATACCATTGTTATATGATACAGTACCGAGTTTTATGACAACTGTCTCTCTTAAGCCAGTTAGATATCTTTTCTCAATAAATTTTATTACTATTTCATACATTTGTTTTTCGATCTTCATGTTTCTACCCTTTTATTAAATTATAACAGAAAAAAGGACTGATATGGGTAAGCAGCAATCAGTCCTCTATATTTTAAAATAGGCAGATATAAAGAATGAAATTTAATTATTTTCCTCCAGTTGTTGCAATTCCTTCAATAAATTTACGTTGGAAAACGATAAAGATTAATAACATTGGCCAAATGGCAAGTAATGACCCCGCCATTAATTGCGGGAAGTTTGTTGAGAACTGTCCTTGTAATGAGGCTAATCCAGCAGATAGCGTCATTTTATCAATTGACATGTTAACAATTAACGGCCACATTAAGTCTTTGAAAGCAAATAATGCTGTGAAAATTCCAAGTGCAACGAGTCCAGAGTTAGCAAGCGGGAGCATGATGGTAAAGAAAGTACGTCCAATACTACATCCATCAAGTTTTGCTGCTTCTTCAAGTTCGGCTGGAATTCCCATAAAAAACTGACGCAATAAGAATGTTCCAAAAGCACTTACTACCCCTGGAATCACTAAGGCAGTGACGGTGTTTAATAACCCTAAGTTTTGAACTAAGTTAAACTGTGGGATGATAAATAATTGTCCTGGTACCATCATTTGAATTAAAACTAAGCTAAAGAAAAATTTCTTTCCTGGAAAATTTAATCTTGCAAAAGCATAAGCAGCCATGGCACTAAATAATACTGATCCGATAACGCGGAAGATTATCATTAAAATCGTATTAAGATAGAACTTTCCAAATGGTAATAAACGAAGTACTTCTGTATAGTTACTAAATTGCATTTTGTCTGGGAAAATTTTTGGAGGGATCTGAGTTGATTCTCCTAATGTTTTTAAAGATGTTAAGACCATCCATACGAAAGGTAAAATCATGACGACAGCACCTAAGATTAAGATGATGTGAATTAATAGATTCCCTTTTTTAATTTTTTTCATTTTTCTCACCTCTACTCTCTTAGTAATGTACCCATTTTTTCTCAATTTTTGATTGAATAAATGTAATGACCATAATAATGGCTAATAATAACATGATAATCGCTGATCCATAACCTTTATCATTAACGGTGAATGAATGTTGATAGAATAAGTAAACAAGTGATTGTGTACTTTCAATTGCCATACTTGTTTTATCAATCATCATGAAGATAACATCGAATACTTGGAACGCTGAGATGATACTTGTGACCATTACAAAGTATAAGCTTGGTGAAACTAATGGTAATGTGACACTGAAGAATTGGCGAATTGATCCTGCTCCATCAATACTAGCGGCTTCGTAATAATCTTTTGGAATTTCTTGAAGACCTGCTAATAATAAAATCATATTGTAACCAACAGCACTCCAAATTCCAACGATGGCAATGGCAATTAAAGCGAAATTAGGATCACTTACCCATTGAGGTCCCTGTATTCCAATGAGGCTTAATAAATAATTAATTAAACCGAATTCTGAGTTAAATAACCATTTCCAAACCATCGCAACAGCAGCTGGTGCCGCAACCATTGGCAAAAAATAAATAACGCGATAAATGCTTTTCCCTTTAATTTTTTGATTTAATAAGACAGCAACTAATAATGAAAAGATGATAATAAATGGAATCACCATGAGGACGTATTTTAATGTGTTCCCTGTGGCTTGCCAAACGGCTGGATCTGAAAATAAACGTTTATAATTTTCAAAACCAGCCTATTGAGAAGATCCAAAATCACCTGTTTTTTGAAAACTTAAAATAAATGTCTGAATTAGTGGGATAATATTTAAAATTAATAATCCAATGACTGTTGGTGCTACTAAAATATATCCCCACATCCACTCATTATGCTTCGCATTTTTTAGTTTAGCGGTACTTTTTACTTTTCTTTTATTTAATGCAATCGCCATATTTTCCCCTCCGCTTTTTTTAGGGGTAACCGTTCAATTGAACAGTTACCCTTTGTTTATTTTTATTCTGCTGCTAAAATAGCATTAATTTGCGTCACTAATTGATGACAAGCATCTGTTACTGATAACTCACCAGCCCATACTTTACGTAAGATTTCCATTTCTACTGTTTCCCATTTTGCTGTGTTTTTAGTGTAAGGTTTAATGTGTCCGTACTCTAACATATCAACTAAGCATTGTGTATCAAAATTATTTTTAGTTGTTGCTTCAACCCAAGCTTGTTGCGCTGCACCGTAAGCCGGAATAGCTGATGCGTACTCACCTTGAATGATGTTTGCTTCTTCTGATCCTAAGAATTCAATGAATTTAATTGCTGCTTCTTTATTTTTCGTATTAGCTGCTACTGAATTTCCTAATCCATTATAAATGGTTGCATTTCCTGCTTTTCCTTGTGGTAATGCTGCTACTGCACAATTTTTTGCTGTATATTCATTTGTAATAAATTCGTTATACATCCAAGAACCGAACATTCCCATTGCAACTTTTCCTGATGTAAATAAGGTTGAATTTCCATTTTCAGCAAATTGTGTTTGAGAAGGTGACACTTTTTCTACTAAACTTAAATTTGCATACCACTCTAAAGCTTCTTGTGTTTCTGGTAATGAATACCCTGATTCTGTTTTATCGTTGATAAGGATATCTCCACCATTTTGATAAACATAGTTAAATAAATTTTCTTCTGTGTTTAAAGGAGCATTTAATCCATAAATTCCTTTTTCAGAATCAGTTAAGGCGTGAGCAGCACTCAATAAATCATCCCATGTCCAATTTTCATTTGGATATTCAACACCAGCTTCATCAAACAATGTTTTGTTGTACCACAGACCGATTGTTGAAACATCTTTTGGAATGGCAATTTGCGATCCATCCACATTGTATAAATCAACAACACCTTGAGCAAAATTGTTCATATCGAGTACTTCACTATTTTCAATCACTTCATTTAAATCCATTAACATTCCACTATTTGCATAACGGATATGTTGGCTTGAGTGCATCCAGAATACATCTGGTAACGTTCCCCCAGTAGCCACAGCTTCAAGTTTTGTCCAATATTGATCCCAAGGAGTTACCTCTACATTAACTGTAATTCCTGGATTTTTTTCTTCAAATGCGTCCGCAATGGCCTGCATCCCTGGCTCTTGACCTTTATCCCAAATGGAATAAGTAATCGTCGTTCCTTTTGAATTTCCTTTCGTTGTATCAGAACCTGATGCTATCTCATTTCTACTATTTCCACATCCTACCAATGTTGTTCCTAAAAGAGCAGTTGCCATTGTCGCCCCAAATAATCTTTTTAAATGTTTTTTCATGCCATTTTCCCCCCACGGATTAATTTTTAAAAGGATTTTTCCTTATTAGTACTTGAACTTATTCTTGAAATATTTAGTAAACTCTTCTATGTTCTTTATTGCTTGAAATTTATTGTAAAGGTTTACATGATTATGATATTACATTTTAGAAGGTTAAAACACGGCAAAATATAAGCCCTTTATGTTAAAATGTGAGAAACAAACTTTTATAAGCGCTTTTTTTATAGTAAAATAAAAATTACAAGTCAGAGTTAGTCTGGGGATGTAGGGGATTCGTTGAACTTATTGGAGGGAGAGTATAATATGGGAGAGTATAAATATTTTCAAAATGAGACTGTCACTTATTTTGAACCATTGAATAAACAATCATTTGATTTATTTTTATGTTTCTGTGGGATTGAGGCTTGTCCCCCTAGATATTCTTACGATAAGGTACGTTCTCAATATTTGATTCACTATATTTTAGATGGAGAGGGAATTTATAAAGTAAATGACACAACCTATCATTTAAAAAAAAATCAAGGTTTCTTAATTACACCTGAAACACAACATTATTATCAAGCTGATGAACAAAATCCTTGGACTTACATCTGGATTGGTTTTAACGGGGTAAAAGCAGCACATTACTTAAATTATGCTAATCTTAATAAACAAAATCTCATCTTTGAATGTCAAGATTCTGCTAGTTTATATAACTGTGTGAAGAAAATGTTTGAATTAAATGCAGATACCCCCTCTAATGAACTTGAAATTCAATCCCTTCTCTATCTTTTCTTATCTAAACTCGCTTCTAATAACGCTAATATTGATTTAAAACACCGAAGTAAAGTAGCGGCTGAAGGATACCTAGAGCAATCCATTGAATTTATTAATAACTATTACATGAAACCCATTAAAATTAATGATATTGCCAGCTACATTGGTGTAAACCGTAGTTATTTAACCTCTATCTTCAAACAAAAACTCAATATTTCACCTCAAGAATTTTTAATGAACTTTAGAATGGAAAAGGCAAGTCATCAATTAATGAACAGCAATCAACCCATTAATGAGATTGCTAAATCTGTTGGTTATCCTGATCCCTTTGCTTTCTCAAAAGTCTTTCGAAAAATTTATGGTAAAAGTCCTAAACAATATCGTGAAACAAAATAAAAAAAGAGCCTCGAAGGCTCTTTTTTTATTCTAATATTAATTCTTGCTTGGCCACTGCTTCATGTTTTGCTTTTGATTTTTTCATTAAGAAAATAACCACTAAAATAGTTAATAATTCAGCACATGGAACCGTCATCCAAATTCCACTAATTCCAAAGAACCTTGGGAAAATCATAATTCCCGTTAAAATAAAAATCATTCCACGACAGATTGCCACAATAATTGAAGATAGGGCATCTCCAATTGAGGTAAAATATCCTGAGAATAAAATATTAATTCCATTTAAGAAGAATGTAAAGGCATAAATTTTAGCTCCATGAGTCGCTAACTCTAATACAATCTGATTATCCTTTACAAATAATAACACCATATATTTTCCAAAAAAGAAAATTAAAATAAATAATAAACTTCCCATTACTAAGGCAACCTGACAACATAATTTTAACAGTTGACGGACACGCTCTTGTAATCCTGCCCCATAATTATAAGAAATAACCGGTCCAATTCCAGCAGAAATACCGCACACAATCAAAGAAGCGAATAAAGATAGGTACCCGATGGCTGTAAAAGCAGATACCCCCGCTTCCCCTGCAATACGCATAAAAGCTGTATTAAAAACAAATGTCGAAATAGCTGTTGCCAACGATGAGACCCCCTCCGACGAACCATTATATAAAAGGGCCCCCGTTAATTTCGCATTAAATTTTCCTTTTGTAAAATTTAAAATTGATGATTTCTTGAAGAATGGAATAGCTACAATCAAGAAGGATGCCGTAAATGATAGTCCCGTTGCAATCGGAGCACCAATGATTCCTAAATTTAAAACTTTGATTAAAACATAGTTAAAGATAATATTGGCAATCAGACTGACAATCGAGCTAACTAAATACACATTTGGCATTCCAATACAACGGACAAAAATTCCTAAAATAAATGATAGTCCAATAGATGGTGCAAATAAAGCTAGTATCTTAATATACATTGCCGAATCTGCTAATAGCACATCATTCGCTCCTAAAAACGTCGCGATTTGTTCACTACATGTAAACCCAAAAACTGCAATGACCAATGATAATCCTAGCATAAATAAGCACGCGGACTTAAAAATATCTTGGGCACGTTTCACTTCCCCCTCGCCAAGACTTCGTCCAATATAACTTGCTCCTCCAACTCCAATAATTAAATTCATTCCAATCATAAGTTGCATAAATGGAGCGGCAATATTCACACTTGCCATTGCATTTGTTCCAACAAAGTTTCCAAGGAAAACTCCATCGACCATTGTTTGAATCCCCGCAATTGTTAACGAAAGAATCGCTGGAATCGAAAACTTAATAAAAAGCTTTGAAATCTTTTCAGTTTCTAATATATTATCTCGTATCATGATGTCTCTCCTCCTATACATCTAAAAACTGACTTAAATTCCTTGATTTTGAGCCTGAATCATATTATCATGAATCAATATTATATTTTTGTATTATATTGATTTTTTTGTAAAAATATTGACCTTAAGAGGTAATCATCATGAACAACAAACATATTCAAAACCTTATCAATCTTTTATCCGGAAGCTTAAACGCTCCCATTTATTTTATCGATTCTTCATTAAACATTATCCTGAAATCAGAAGGTTCATTACTGCTACATTTAACAGATTCATTTGCTGATCCTTACTTTGAAGAAGGAGCACCTCTTCCTAAACTTAAAACACTGAAAAACGATGGACACTTTCTTTGCTTAACGTATTATGAAGAAGAACTTCTGATTGGGACTTTCTTAATAGGTCCTCTCAATTATCATCTGACTTCTTTTACACAAGTCATTCATCAAGGTTGCCTGCTATACTATTTACTTTATCGAAAACACATTGATTTCAATGAAGTCTTAAAAGATAATTTTTTCAAACAACCACTCGTTGATTCGATTGAAGAAAAATTAAAATCTGATTTTACAACACTACGACAAATCGCGGAAGATAACATAACGTTCTTTCCCCTAGCTTATGAAACTCATATTATCAATGCCATTGAATATGGAGATCCTGAACAACTTATTAACGCGGTTGAAAAACTAAGTAGACAACAACCTTTATTAAACCAATTACTAGAAGATCCCCTTCATTCTTCTAAAGTTCTTTATATGACTCTCATTATTTTAGGGGCTCGTGCTTCCATTAGAGCAGGTTTAATCCCAGATGTCGCTCATAAACTGACTGTCTTTTATTTAGATAAAATTGAAAACACCTCTGATATGCAAGAACTTGCAAAACTTCAACTAACCAGCTTACTCGATTTTACGATGCGTGTTCAACAAATTAATACTTTAACCTTCTCACGACCAGTACTTGATGCCATCTTTTTCATTCATAAAAATTTATATGACAATGTTTCACTTGAAAAAGTAGCGACTGAACTACACTTCAATAAAAGTTACTTAGCTCGTTTATTTAAAAAGGAAATGAATGAGACAATCGGTGAATTTATTTTACGGGAAAAAGTAGAAGAAGCAAAGCGACTACTCATGGTTTCTAAACACTCCTTACTCGATATCAGTGTCCTGTTGCACTTCAATGACCAAAGTCATTTTACAAAAGTCTTTAAACAATTCGTCGGACTGACGCCAAAAAAATATCGAGATCAACATCAATTTAAAGGCTAAAAGGCACAATCATATCGACTGTGCCTTTTCTTTTGATTCTTCAATGACTAGCCAGACAAGCTTGCTAATCGCTGTCCCATTATAGCATTTAATGTTATGTTGTGTCGCAATCTCAGTGGCCACCTCTGTCAAATTCGCACAAGTCATAAAAAGTCCCGCCTCTAGGTGAGAACGTGCCATCTTCTCCTTTAATGTTTGAATCGCCGTTTCATCATATTCAATTCCTTCACTTCCATGTAAACAATAAACTAACATACTCCGCCCTGAAGGATCGATTACTTGCAAAACATTCTCCTCACTCACTAACTCTACCCGTTGATATCCAAGTGCTCTTAACAAATCCGCGCAATAATACACAAATTGGACAGCAGACATCTTAAAAAAATTAGACTTAATTAATCTAAATTGAAGCTCGATTTCAGCAAAACGCCGCTGACTATCTACCCAATGTGCCTCAGCCTCCTTAATCGCTAACTCATCTCGATGAATAGACCATAAAACAGCCACTCCAAATAGGGGGCCAATCACAAGTAACCACCAACTTGGTATCACAGCAAAATAATGATAAATTCCTTTGAAGAAATCTTGAAAAATAAAATACGTTATCCATAAAAAACAGCCGGCCATTATCAAAACCATCTGTTTTTGAACACGCTCAGCAGAAGAATTATTCACCATTATCACCACCTTAAATAAGTTTGTTATGGGAATAATTCCACTCTTTTATTCAACTCGATATCTTAAAACTGTTTTCAATTTATCTGGTGTTACTTTTCTAAAATCGGATAAATAAATTTCTCGATGCTTTAACGATACAATAGTTAGATTTTGTTCATTAATAAATGTCTTCATCTTTTCAAAGGTGATCAGTTCATCATCATATGGACCAACATGTAGCATTTGTACCGATAATCCATCTTCTATCTCTTCAAATACCACCTCATCTAGCAGTGGATGAGGCTTCTTCTTTTTCACTTCATTCAATGCTTTTTCAAAAACTTCCGTTGTCACAAACTCCGGTTGGCGAATCATAATCGTATACAACAATTCATCTTTATTAAGTACCTGTGATTGTCTACCTTCCTCCGTTAAATCCCAAACTCCTTCTAATGGATATACCGTATATTCCATGTAGCCAACTGGTGTATATCCTTTTTTCGGCATCATTTTAATAGCGTACGCAATCGAATAAAGCACTCTAATTCGATCACTAAAATCCGCTTGATTTGGATTTCCCTTTCCTTTAATCGTGATAAATGGTTGCTTAGGAATGGTGACCAATGTTGGCTTAGCCTTCGGCATATATAATTCTTTCTCGTGTTTTCGCCATTCATGCTTCATCATTCATTAACTCCTTCTTTATTAAACTTCCCCTACATACCAAACCGTTTCATTTGGCATCGTTAAAATTCCATCAACTGCATATTTCTCAAAAAATTTCTCTAAGGCTTCCATATAATCTTCAAATTTTTCATCACCTTCTATTAAAGAATAAGAGGCTGATCGTGCACGATTAATAAAACTTTCTTTATTAAATACCAAATGATTGGCTACCCTTTTAATTTCATACTGATTTTCAAAAAACTCACAAATCTTTCGTGATTCTAAACCACCACTGAATCCTTTAAAACTAGGGCAAAACATCTGGAAAAGCTCATGATATTTCATAATGACCTCACTGTCTCTAATCCACGAATTCCAAATTAAAATCACTTTTCCCGTCTCTTTTAAAATTCGTTGGCACTCTAACTTAAAAGAATTCGCATCAAACCAATGAAAGGCTTGCCCAACCAAAATAAAATCAACACTTTTATCCATAAGAGTAGTTTGTTCAGCAGTTCCTTTCACTGAAATGAATCCCTCTTGATTACTAAGTAAAGACTCTGCCACCTGTCGCATCTCATCATTTGGTTCAACACAATAGACTATTCCTGCAACCTTCAAAAGATCCTGTGATAACTTACCTGTCCCTGATCCAATATCGGCTATCACCGTCTGTTTATTAACTTCCAAATCACACACCAAATACTCAAATAATCCTTTTGCATAACCCGGTCTTGACAAAGTATAAGCACTTGATTTACCTGTAAATTTATTCATATGATCCACGCAACCTCACTCCTTGTTCTCTTCAATCCATTTCACAATCACATCATATAACTCTTCTTCATGACGTACACAAAAATTCGGCACAACCTCACCCTCAGGCATCTCCCTTTGACGACGATTCAACCAAACCGTCTGCCAACCAGCCATATTCGCTCCCACAATATCACTCTCGAACGTATCCCCAACTAAAAGCGTCTCTTGTGGTATCAAATCCATCTTCTCCTTGACATAATTAAATAAATCAAGATGCGGCTTCGCCACCCCGATATCACCCGATACAAAAACAAACTCCCGCGGGATATACTCCATCACTCTTAGTGCCTCAACCTTATTCCACTGATGATTAGAAGGGCCATTCGTTATAATACCTAGACGAATTTGATTTTCTTGACACAGATTCATAATTCGAATCATTGTTTTAGATAACTCAAGCTTCTTTTGATTTGTTGCGTACAAATCTTGGAACTTTAGTGCCTCCTCATCACTTACCAAAATCTCAAGACTTTCAAATGCCTTTTGAACTCGGTATATATACATCTTCTCCATCGACATCTCACCACGTTGTGTCGCTTCAAAAACCTCATCACTAAAATGGCGGCTTCTCTTATATAGCTCTTCAACTGATATCTCATAACAGCCTTTAAATAATTCATCATATGCTTTTTGAAACGGAATTACTTGATCATATAACGTATCATCCACATCAAAAATAATGGCTCTCATTTACTATCATCTCCTTGCTATTTATGAACATTCTATCACATTACCGAATTAAAATAGCTAGCTCTTATTTAATAAATAAGTTTAACATAAAAGTTTATCCTGTCACAACAAAACAAAAAAACCATTCAGTAATTGAATGGTTTTTTCGTTATTTATTTTTTGATTTCCCATAAAGTGGCTTCTAAATCAACAGAGCTATCAGCAAAGAATTCAATGCCTTGACTCTCCTCTTTCGTAAAGATACGTGTTGTGAAGACTTCCTCTCCATCATTCACGAAAATTTCAACTGATGACTGATCGACAAAAATTTGTAATCTTAACTCATTAGCCTCAAAATGACATTGACGAATTGATCCGTATTCCTCTCCACACATCTTACCTGATTTTTCACGATTTAAGACTAATTTTTTATTTTCTATATCGTAATAGAACACTGTTTCTTCTTGTTCACTTTTGCGTAATTTAACTCCAACTCTTCCTTGGGTTAAGTCCGTAAAACGACATTGTAATTCGTAAGTTATGCCTTCAAATCCCATAAATTTCTTAGATTCAGCATTTAAAGTTGTTTTCACTTCTACGCGATGATGACGTAATTTCTTTAACTCCTCAATCGGTTTTTGAATTAACTTGTTATTCTTTACCGTTAATTCACGTGGTAAGGTTAAACAATGTGCCCAACCTGATTCATCTGTGACACAATCTAGCTCTGGTAGACCAAGCCATCCTACTAGGATACGTCTTCCTTTTGGATCTTCCATCGTTTGAGGTGCATAAAATTCAAATCCACGATCAAGTTCAGTAAACTCTCCATGATTAAAAATTCCGGTTTCAAAATTAATAGGCTCTCCTACTAAATAACCTGATTGGAAGACATTTTGATATTTATCTCCCTCTGGTGCCATTCCTTGTGGAGACATCAGCATAATTCCCTGACCTTCTAATGTGAAATAGTCTGGACATTCCCACATAAATCCACTATTATTTTCAAATGTTGTGTTGATTTCACCTTTATACGTCCACTCTTCTAAATTAGATGATTCGTAATAAACGACTGTTCCTTTATTTCCTTCGTCAGTCATTTTTTCTGCCCCAACAATGCAATAGAATTTATCTTCGATTTTAAATACTTTTGGATCACGGAAATTATCAGTGATTCCTTTTGGCACATTTTTAATGACTGCTTCTGGATACTTTTTAATTTCTCCTGCTTCATTCATGACAGCCAAGCATTGATAAGGATGACGAATCCAATTTTCATCACGCGTATTTCCTGTATACATTAAATATAATAATCCATTATGTTCAATCGCTGTTCCTGAAAATACCCCGTGACTATCAAGTGCACAATCTGGAGACAGGGCAATCCCACGATTCTCCCAGTTCACTAAATCTTTAGAGGCTGTATGATACCAATACTTGACTCCGTGAACAGGTCCAAGTGGGAACCATTGATAAAATAAATGATACTCACCATTATAAAAACTAAATCCATTTGGGTCATTTAATAATCCTGTTGTAGGTTGAATATGAAACGTTTGACGATGAGAACAAGCATCGACTCTATTTTTTAAGTCAGTTATTTCACATTCTGCTACTTCTTCAATTCTTCTATATCTTAATTCACGTGGCCATTCCATAATTTCAACTCTCCTTTTAAAGTAATCGTTTTATTTTTCTCTTCCTAACAGAAACTGCTTTAATCTCAATTGAAATTAAAGCAGTTTAGGTTGTATTTAGTTTTACTCTTTATTTCCCCAGATTTTAGCTAAAACAAAAGTTACGACAAATGTAATAGCAAATCCGATTGCTAATGTAATCATATATTGAATCATTGATTCTGGACGAATCACAATAACCCCTGGTAATCCTGCAGGTCCTGGTGAAACTGATAAAACTTGCATAAATGTTGAATAAGCTGATGCAACAGCTGAACCAATTAAGGCTGCAACAAATGGATATTTTAATTTTAAGTTAACTCCGAATACTGCTGGCTCTGTAATTCCAAGTAAAGCCGAAACCCCAGCAGCTGAAGCTAAACTCTTCATTTTTGCATTTTTCTTCATGATCATCATAACAGCTAAAGCTGCTGCCCCTTGTGCAACGTTAGATGCTGCAACAACAGCAAATGTTGGTGACCCACCAAGTGTTCCAATGTTTGCAAGAATTTGCGTCTCGGCTGTGACTAATGAGTGATGCATTCCTGTGATAACTAATAACGGATAAACAACCCCATAAATAGCTCCTCCAACTGGGCCTAAGCTAAAGAATAACCACATAACAGCTTCTGTTAACCCATCTCCTACAACACGCATAGCAGGTCCAATCACAACGAATGTTAAAGCCGCCGTTACAAGGACTGCCACTAATGGTGTAATAATATTATCAAACATTGGAGGAACGACTTTACGTGTTTTTCTTTCAATTTTAGCTAATACGAATGATGAAACGATAACGGGTAAAACTGTTCCTTGGTAACCTACTTTTGCAATTTGATATCCAAAAATACTCCATGCTGGAACCGTTCCATCTAATAGAGCTTGTCCATAACTATACCCATTTAATAAATCCGGGTGGATCATGATGGCTCCAATAACTGCCCCTAAAACTGGTGTTCCACCAAAAATCTTAGTCGCTGAGAACCCGATTAATACAGGTAAGAAGGTAAAGGCTGCATTAGAGAAAACATTAATCATATCAGCTAAATCAGCAATTTGTGGGTAAGCTTCGATGATAGACTTCCCTTCAATAAATAAACCTTGTGCGGTTAACACATTATTTAATCCCATTAATAATCCGGCTGCAACTAATGCTGGTAAAATTGGAACAAAGACATCAGCTAATGATTTTAAAACGCGTTGGAAAACATTCATTTTTTTCCCTGCCGCTTCTTTTAATTCAGCTTTACTCACTTCTTCTAAGTTAACAATCCCCATAAATTCACGGTAAACTTCATCTACAATTCCTGTTCCTAAAATAATTTGGAATTGTCCACCGTTATTAAAACTCCCCTTAACCAAATCTATATTTTCAATTTCATCCACTTTAATTTTTTGATCGTCTTTAACGACAACTCTTAAACGTGTTGCACAACTTGCGGCACTAATAATATTTTCTTCTCCACCTAAGTGCAATAAGATATTTTGAGCAATAGTATGATACTTTTTGTTACTCATTCTTACTCCTCCTTATTTATGAAACGTTTCATTTTTGCGTTAAAAAAATAATTAAACGATAACCCCTCAAAAATGAAACGTTTCATTTTCTACAGTACTATAATAGAACACTTTTTTGAAAACGTCAACATTTTTTTATCGTTTTCAAAAATAATCAATTTTATGTATTAAAAAAGGATTATTCCTTAAAATAATCCCTTTAGTGTTTTGTTGTACTGCCTTGATGGAACTCTACTGGTAAAATAATTTCTTTTTCTATCGTTTGTTTATTAATTAAAGCATCAATTGATTCAACGGTATGCTTTGCAATTAACTCAATTGGTTGACGAATCGTAGAAATTTCAATCACTGATTTTTTCGAACTCTTAGCCCCATCAAATCCGATGATTTGAACATCTTCAGGCACTGAAAGATGATACTCTTTTAATTTTTCAATGATGAAATAAGCATAGGCATCAGTTACTGTAAAAATCCCATCAATCTTTTTCTGTTGGATTAAATTATCCATTAAAAACTGTTTTAATGTTTCATCAAATTTGTCATGATCCCCAATCATCTCACAAACCTGATAGTCGATTCGATGTTCTTCACAATAATTTATAAATCCTTTTTTACGATTACGAGTTGAATTATCTTTTTTCGACCCCTCCCCAATAAAACAAATCGATTGACATCCGGATTCAATTAACTTTTGAGCAGCTAAATACCCCCCCATTAAGTTATCACTGCTGACATATGTAATTTCCTCATTAAAAAAGCGATCGACGCTGACCATTGGAAGATTGCTTGAAATAAAAGCCTCAATATCACTATACGTAATGGCAATGATTCCATCAACTTGATTCTGTTTAGCCATTGTAATATAATTTAATTCAATTTTGTAATCTCCTTCTGAGTTACATAAAATCATTTTATAATTTAAAGCTCTTAAATTTTTTTCAATATTATAAGCTAATTCACTGAAAAATGGATGCCAAACAGTTGGTAAAATTAAGGCGATTGTATTAGTACGATTCATCTTTAATCCACGAGCATAAATGTTAGGCTCATAATTTAATTCCTTAATCGCTGCCTCTATCGCCATTCTAGTCTTTGGTTTAACTTCAATATTATTAATAAATTTTGAAACAGTTCCAACAGATACCCCTGCTCGTTTAGCAACCTCCTTAATTGTTGACAATAACATCACAACCTTTAAAAAAATTCTCTTTTAATATCATCATTATATCAATTTTTACGTGAGTTGACTACCAAGCATTTGTTCACAATAGATTGTATCTAGCTAACCATTCATCATGACTTTATCGACTGTAAATTGTTATCCAATTTATTTAAATCATTTTACAAAAAAATCTATAAGACAACGCTTTTTTAAACGCGTATCTTATAGATTTGACTACCTTATGGCCATATCACGTTGTTATAAGCTTATCTTCACCTTACAACGCTTTAATATCTGCAACCAATTGTTCAACATACTCTTCTTTGGTCGCCCAGCTTGTACAAAGTCGGACTGCAGAATGCAATTCATCAATTGCCTTCCAATAAGTAAATGAATATTTTTTTGATAGTTTTTCTAAAACATCATTTGGTAAAATTGGGAATTGCTGATTTGTATATGAATCATATAGCAATTCAAATCCTTTTTCAGTAAATGCCTGACGAAGCTGCATCGATAACTTAACAGCATGTAACGACATTTCAAAGTATAAATTATCTTCAAATAACGTTTCAAACTGAAGGCCTAACAATCTTCCTTTAGCTAAAAGTCCACCTCTTTGCTTAATATTATATCTAAACC
The DNA here is from genome assembly GCF_938044715.1 of uncultured Turicibacter sp. Classification (NCBI taxonomy): domain Bacteria; kingdom Bacillati; phylum Bacillota; class Erysipelotrichia; order Erysipelotrichales; family Turicibacteraceae; genus Turicibacter; species uncultured Turicibacter sp. Next base: position 6,017 of record NZ_CALIOS010000129.1, on the reverse strand, counting down.
CTTGCTTATAGGCATCATTTGAAATAACGACAGCTTCACCAAATAATGCCCCAATCTTGGTTCCACCAATATAAAAGACATCACATAAATTTGCTAAATCTGACATCCAAACATCATTTATTTGACTGACCATCCCATATCCTAAACGAGCTCCATCGACGAATAATGGAAGATGATATTCTTTACAAACTCGACTTAAGTTTGTTAATTCTTCTAATGAATAAAGTGTTCCATATTCAGTTGGTTGTGAAATATAAACCATTCCAGGTTGAACTTTATGAACACGGCCAGCATCCTGATGATGTTGATCACAAACAGCTTTTACTTGAGCGGCGGTAATTTTACCATCTTCACTTTCAACCGCTAATACCTTATGCCCCGTCGCTTCAATTGCCCCTGTTTCATGCGTATTAATATGTCCTGAAATAGCTGAGATAACGCCTTGATAAGGTCTTAAAATAGATGAAATAACAATTAAATTTGTTTGTGTTCCCCCTACTAAAAAATGAACATCACAATCGTCTTTTTGACATAAATTTTTAATTAATTGTCGTGCACGATCACAATAAATATCGACCCCATATCCTGGTGTTTGTTCCTCATTTGTTAGAATTAATTTTTCTAAAATACGTGGATGCGCCCCTTCCGCATAATCACTTTCAAATCTTATCATGTCAAAGTACCTCCAAAACCTATTTCCATCAAATCTATCATTTAATACCTTCTTGTCTATTTTGACATATTTCTTTAGGGTTGGTCAAAGATTTTCAAACAATACCAATACTTCCTAATTAAAGCCATATAAAGGCCGATTATCTTGAAGTTAATTTCTTCAAAAATAATCGGCCTTTACTTTTCTTAAATTCTCTTATTCTTAAACGTCGTTAAAGCTAATGCTAAAAAAGCAATGCTTAGTATAACTGAAATTAAACTAGTAGACATCAGTTGACTGATATCATAATCTTGACTCAACATCGCCACATTCTCAGACACTAACGCAATCGGATTATAATCCTGAAATATTGGAAAAAGATTTAAAACAAATAATCCTGCGACAAAAATTCCCACCATTAAAAGACTTCCATACTGATTGCCAACTAACGTCTGTGCCCACATCAACAACGATAAAATTAAGACTCCAAACAACCATAAGCAACCCACTGACGCCAATAAATGATGGATCTCATCTTGTGAGAAAAAATATGCCGTATACCCGTATGTCACACCGAGTGCCATCAAAAGGGCAAAACTCCATAAAACAAGTGCCACCGTATACTTTGCCAAAATGACCGCATATCGTGTTACCCCTTTTGTCAATACATTAATCAACGTCCCTTTTGATAATTCAGTCGTTAAGGTTCCACTGAATAGGAGAACAAGGACGATTAATCCCATCTGCGTCAGATTCTTAAAAAACTGGCTATATGAATCAATCGCCGTGGGGTCTGGAATCGTAATTGTAATCCCATCCATCGGCATCTGGCTCAGTATTTCAGGCATTAACTTTGCCATCAAAGGACTTAGCATCCCAAAAATAAAGAAAACGAGGAGTAAAATCAGTAACTTATACGTGCGAACCTGCTCTAACAGTTCTTTCTTTACAAAAGCTAAATATCCCCTCATCGAACCACCTCCATAAACAAGCTTTCAAGCGTTGGTTCAAGGATTTCATACTTTAGTAATAATATATTTTGATCTGTCATCCATTTTAATATTTCTTGGGAATCTTGTTTTAAATTATCCACATATATTGTGAGTTCATTTCCTTCTAACTCAACTTTCTTAAACCTCTCAAAATCTTGCATCAAGTGTTTTGCAACCTTTTCTGATTCAAATGTTAATCGAATGGCATCTTGACGATGTTGATTTTTAACGTCTGTGAGTGTTCCACTTAACACAATCTCTCCTTCATGTAAAACAGCTACTTGATCACAAATACGCTCCACATCAGATAAAATATGCGTTGAAAAAATAACCGTCGTTTTCTCTTTTACCTGATGTAAAATATCCAAAATTTCTTTTCGTCCAATCGGATCAAGCGCAGACGTTGGTTCATCACAAATTAAAATTTTCGGTTCATTTAGTAAAGCTTGTGCAATACCAAGTCGTTGCTTCATCCCCCTTGAAAACCCTCCAATTTTACGATTCACATCAGCTAATCCAACCAGTGTCAATAACTCATCTGACTTCGCTTTAATTTGCGCTTTTGACATGCCTGTCATTTCACCGCACAATTTCAAATACTCTCTGGGTGTCATATAAGAATAATACTCTGGGGCATCCGGTAAATAGCCAATGAAGCGATTTGTTTTCGTTTCACCATACACGACTTCTTCATCACAGACAAAAATACGTCCCTCGCTAGGATTTAATAACCCTAAAATCATCTTCATCGTTGTTGTTTTTCCAACCCCATTTTGTCCTAAAAAACCAAAGACACACTGACTTGGAACCGTCAAATTTAACGATTTAATCACCTCGTGACTTCCAAACTGTTTACTGACACCTTCTAAACGAATCATGTCCACTACTCTTCACCTCGACCAATTAAAAAATAAACAACAGGTCCAATAATTTGAATCAATAACACAATCACAATCCACATCACTTTATTTCCAAATCGATAGTTCGGATGCTTTAACACATGAATAAGTGCTGTCATCGCAAGCGCAAACTCTGCAATCACCAGCGGAATTAAAAATGGTAAATACTCTTGAATACTCTCTAAACTCATACGCTCACTCCTAAAGATAAAATTTTAATCGTACCACTAAATTAATAAATCGCTCTTCTTCATGTAACGGCATAAAAACAGGATTTTTCAAAACACCATCTAACGCACTTTGCTTGATAATCGCTTCATTTCGTGGCGGTTGACCAATTTCATATGCCTTAAACCAGTCCTCCACTAAATTAAAGAAATCATTTCCTTGAATTTTAATTCTTTGAATACTATCTGTCGCTAATTTCGAATATGCGTCTAAATAATCAAGCGCCAGTCCCGCTTCCCCAAGTTGCATATATCCCTGGGCAATCATTAACTGAATCGGAAGAATGAGATAAGGATTCACTTTTTTGATTTCAAATAATTCATCTAACGTTTCAATCTTTTGAATAATATCCTCAAATCGCTTTTGATCAGGTAAACTCAATCCTAGCAACATCGGTAACGTTTGAAAAATTTCCATCAGATGCGAAAAGACACCGACTTGAATCGAAGACTTTGCTTCTTCAATCTGCCCAAGCATCTGATGGGCTTGTGCAATTAATACTTCACTTGAAACTTTCGGTTTCTTCGTATCTTCAAGTAACTCTAACGCAACTGACGGTTGATTCAATAATAAATAACAATACGCCTCTAAATGCAGTGCCTGCTTTGAAAGTTCAACGTCATCTCCCTTTTCTTTAACACGCTCAAATAAAGAACAAGCTAATTCATTTAATCTTGTCGTTTCTAAAACATCGAGGGCTAACATACTGTGATTAATTAAAAGTAATCCCATTTGATGCAACAGTGGAAAACAAGAATAATATTTCTTGATCAACTCCTCACACTCCAAAATCACCTCTTCGAATGGTTTCTTCGCAAAATCTTCACATAGCCTGACATACAATTTTTGAATATCTTCCTTCACCATCTGTGGCTCATATCCGATTAACTCGTCAATACTCATATTAAAATACGCCGCTAAAATCGGTAACAATGTAATATCCGGATAACTTTGGCCTGTCTCCCATTTTGAAATAGCCGCCTTTGAAACCCCAATATATTTCGCTAATTCATCTTGCGTAATCTTCTTCTCTTTTCGCTTTAAAATAATCATTTTTCCAACATTAATTTCCTTCATGTCATCACCTCGCTATTCCTTTAATTTGTCTGTGATACTCTCATTATATGTATTCTTTCCTCATAAAACAATCGAGCCAAAATTAACTTTTGTTTGAATAAATCAACTAATAGGATACTTTATTAGTTCACTTTGTTTCCCATATACCTATTAAGAGGAAAGAGAATGAAACACAAAATCATTTTCTATATTACTGTTTTTATCATCGTCATTGGAATCGAATTTCTTTGATTACGTTCTGAAAAAATCCCAATTAAAAATGAAAGACTTCCACTTCAAGTTGGAATCACTCATCACAAACGATACTGAAAAAGCCGAAAGCATCATTGATGATATCCTTACGATCTTTACAAATACCAAAAAATTAGAAGATGCTGTCTCTATCGGGGGAAACAGAGACTATGAACTTCATCTTTATCACACAAAAACCAAAGAAACATTAGTCAGTGGTAACACCCTTTTAACAGATGACGGGGGGATTTTCACCTCACATCAATCTGGTCCCTTCCTTAAACTAACATTTGCAGACAGCGACTATATCCAAAAATTAATCGACTCAAACTAAATCTCATTTTAATTTAAAAGACATCCAGGTCTAAAGGCCTAGATGTCTTTTCTTTTCAAATCCGTATTTTTTTATAGTTTTTTCTCCCCTGAGCTAATGTTAGTCTACGATTTAAGTCACTTGGCTCAACGTCTGCTTAAATAAACAAATCAATCTCCCATAAACAATTGAGATAAATATAGGCTAGTGCGTCTCCAGTAGTCGGTATCGTTAACTGATTGCAACAAGGACAAAGTGAATCAGCTATTACTTCAACTGATTCTTCCTGTATCATCTTCTCATCATAACATTAAGGTCAAAACTCATATTCCTTCATGATATCCACCTTTTTATTTCCAATTCAGTTTAATAACTGATGTTGCCTCACTTAGTTCAACCTGTAACAGATGATTGTCTATCTCAAAAACTCGTGTTTCTCCATTCACAGTCAGCAATGTGATTAAGCAAGATTCCTCCGCATAAAAGGCAAATGCTCCTTCCCCCTTAACCTTAAGTATCATCTCATTTTCACTTTCCACCACTGACTCAATCGCTAAATAACTATTGAATTTATGGACTAATCCGAGTGGTGTCACCATCTCACGTCTAACAGCTCGCGACACATACGCATACTCCCCGTAGTTTAGTACGATTTCTAACTTCCCTAGCGCAACTTCACCTAAATCTGGTGTGAAACAAATATCCCCCGTCACCACTTCTTTAATGATTCTAGCGTCCTTATTTAAATGCACTGCAAATATCGTGGAACCGAACTCTCCATAGTTGTGGGTTTTAAGTAAAATAGTTGAAGTCTTTGCATCGCTTAGATAGCAATCACTTGTCGGTCGAGCTGGTTGATTAAAACGAAGCAACTCATTACCACGAATCATTAATCTTGATAATAAATTTGTGTCCATATTTTTAGGATGATCACAAATATAAATAGGACCTCCTGAAATGGCACGCACCATCGCATGAAACTCTCCTTGAGGGTGATTCGTTTGGAACATATCCCAATCTGGGCAAACAAATGTCGAGGTGAAAATATTATTTAAAGTATTCATATAATAATGTTCAAGTTGAATACCAATCGGTTCTTTAGGGAAGAAATCATCAGAATTTCGCCACCCAATAAACTCAGACGTATTATAAATCACCTCTGTACTATTTGACATACAGTATAATACATCTCCATTTAAATATTCATTTCCCGCTATTTTTAACGCTCGTTGATAAATGCTCATCACAGCCGTTGGATTCTGTTCCTGCTCACAAAGATGCAATAAATTCCCTTGAGAATCGACCTTTACATAGTCAATCCCACACATTTTTAAATAAGCATAGAATTCATCATAAAAGGTTTCACAATCATCCTTGCAAATATAATACGTATGATTCGTGAAATATGTCGCAAACTCCGATTCTTTTACATCCTTATTTTCAATTAGCGTATATTTTTTACCTAGGCGCCCCTCTGGATTAATCCCACCCCAATAACCTTGAAGCGCATGCCAAATCCCAAATACAGAAATCCCATACTCCTCTTTCGCCTTTTGAACCAACGTTTTTAAACCAGATGGAAACTTTTCATTTTCATAAATATCATTCAGATACAACTCATCTTT
>NZ_CALIOS010000128.1:0-26155 GCF_938044715.1 uncultured Turicibacter sp. | reverse complement strand
AACATGTAACATCCTCCTGAACTTGTATCATCATGAAAACATTTTTCCATATTTAGTATACTAAAAAGAGGTTGTCGGATGATGTAAAAAGTGCGAAAATATGTAAGTACTATATGACAAAAAACGACATGAATAATTTTTTATGAGCTCGTTAAAAATATAGTATCAACATTAATCGATGCTAATAAAGTTTTTATTGGCAAAATAGATGAAGTTTTTGTTAGAGAGAAGGTAAGAAATATGTCTCAACGTCAAAGTGGTAAATTGACTTTAATGTCATTAATACTGATGATTTTTACGTCAGTTTTTGGATTTGCGAATATGCCACGTGGTTTTTATTTAATGGGATATGCTGCTATTCCCTGGTACTTGATTGCAGCCATTACGTTCTTTATTCCATTTGCATTTATGATTGCTGAATTTGGAGCTGCGTATAAAGATTCAAAAGGTGGTATTTATTCGTGGATGGAAAGTTCAGTCGGGCCACGTTATGCATTCGTCGGTATTTTTATGTGGTATGCCTCTTATGTAGTTTGGATGGTCAATGTGGCCTCAACTCTTTGGATTCCACTTTCTAATGCCATATTTGGAAAAGATACAACCGCATCATGGGGTGTCTTTGGATTATCTAGTACACAAGTGTTAGGAATTTTAGGTGTTTTATGGTTAATTCTTGTTTTATTTTTAATTTCGCGTGGACTTGAAAGTATTAAAAAGGTTACCTCAATTGGTGGATCAGCCGTTGCGTTATTAAATATTATTTTATTAATTGCAGGCATCGTGATTTTAATTTTAAATCATGGACAATTAGCACAACCAATTCAAGATGCTGCTCATGCTTTCACTGTTTCTCCAAATGCTAAATATACAAGTAATATTGCGATTCTTTCTTTCTTAACCTTCGCAATTTTCGCTTTCGGTGGAACAGAAGTTGTCGGTGGATTAGTCGATGAAACAGAAAATCCAGAAAAAACATTCCCTAGAGGATTATTAATTGCAGCAGGTGTTATTTCACTTGGATATGTCATTGGAATTTTTATGATTGGGATTTTTACAAACTGGGATTCCGTTCTTTCCGGAACTGGGGTTAACAATGGTAACGTGACATACATTATCATGCAAAATCTTGGATATGAGCTTGGGTTGGCACTAGGATTTGCTCAAAGTACAGCCTTAACCATTGGAGCATGGGTAGCACGTTTCGTTGGATTATCAATGTTTTTAGCATTAAGTGGGGCCTTTATGACATTGTCTTATAGTCCGCTTAAACAATTAATTGAAGGAACACCTAAAAAAATCTGGCCTAAGTCAATGACCGTTATTAAAAATGGGATTCCTATAAATGCGATGCGTGTTCAAGCCGTGATTGCGATTGTTTTAATTTTATTAGTGTCATTTGGTGGAGAGTCAGCTTCAGAATTCTTTGATAAATTAGTCTTAATGACTAATGTTGCCATGACGATTCCATACTTATTCATCGCGTTTGCCTTTGCTTCATTTAAGAGACGTGATGACATTCCTAAACCATTCGTCATTTATAAAAGTAAAGGGTTAGCCATTACGATTGCGTATATTGTGACAGCAGTTGTAGCGTTTGCGAATATCTTTACAATTATTGAACCTTTAACATCTGGTGATTATGTTAAAACAATTTGGATGATAGCTGGACCATTATTATTTGGTATTATTGCTTTATTATTATATGGACGTGGAGAACGTCAATAACCAAAAAGGACCTATCAGTAATGATAGGTCCTTTTTTTATTCTCCAGCAACTATTAATGATTTAATGTAAAGACTTGGTGATCCAATATTTGATGGTCCAAAATCTAAATCATTTCCAATAGCTTCAATTTGTTGAAGAAGATCAAAGAAGTTTCCTGCAATGGTGATTTCATGAATAGGATCATCTAATTTTCCGTCTTTAATCAGAAATCCACTTGCAGAAAGTGAAAAATCTCCTGAGATTCCATTTAATCCAGAATGTAGTCCTTGTACATCGGTAATATACAGTCCGTTTTGAATGATTGTTAATAAGTGATCAAATGAAGTTTGAGTTGGCTTGATGTACATATTAGTAGGTGAAATGTTGACAGAACTTTTAAAGCTTGAGCGTGAAGCATTTCCAGTTGGTGCTACGTTAAACGTTTTAGCTGTTGTTAAGGAGTGAAGATAGGTATTAAGCACCCCATTTGTCACGATTTCTTTTGTATACGTTGCGACGCCTTCACCATCAAATGAAGAACTTCCCATTCCATTTTCTAAATGGGGATCATCAATGATACTGACAATGGGACTTGCAATCACCATTCCAACTTTATCTTTTAAACGCGATAAATCTTTTAAAATGGCTTCGCCTGAGAAAATATCGCTCATGGCTTCTAAAATATCTCCAGCAACTAAGTTGCGAAGTAAAATCGGGTAAGTTCCTGATTTTACTTTTTTAGCGCCTAATTGAGCTAAAGCACGCGAGACGATTTTTTTAGCAAATGATTTAGGTTCATAGTCAGTAAAGTTTGTGCTAATGATGAAGTCTCCATCTGTTTTATTTTCACCATTTTCTGTGACAAGAACACTGACATACGTATAGGCGAAGTTTTGACGCTCTGATAAATCTAATCCCTTTGTATTTTTCAACATGATTTCTGAGGTACCATTAGAAAAAGCACAGTAATTAACCGATTTAACGCGAGGATCGAGTGCAAAACATTCTGATTCCACTGCTTTTAGGAAATTAATTTTTTCAAGTGGCGTTATTTCATTAAAGGCCGGATGATATAAATCAAGCGTGGTATAAAACTCATCACCACCATAAAGTTCTTCATTTTCCGATTTTTCTAAAATAATGGCATTATTAATGACACTAGAGATAATGAACGGAATGGAAGAATCATCACATTTTTCAGTATAGGTATAACCCATTTTTCCTTCATAAAGGCCACGGAAAGATAGACCTTGTGTGACAGATACTGAGTAGGAATCCACGTTTTGCTCGAACACCTTGCATGAAAAGTTATCATTTTTCACGACATAAATTTCCATATCTGTTAATCCGGCAGCATGTCCAGCTTCAAATAAAGTATTAAAGTTAATCATTGCTTATTCCCCCTTTGCTCCACCAACTGTAATTTCTTTAACACGTAGGGCAGGTTGACCGACATCCGTTGGAATTGAGCCACTTGAAGCCCCACACATTCCTTGTGCTCGTGCTAAATTTTCACCGACCATATCAATTTGATGTAAGATTTGAGGTCCATTTCCGATTAAAGTAGCTCCACGAACGGGTTCTGCGATTTGACCATTACGGATAATATAACCTTCGTTCACTGCGAAGTTAAAATCACCTGTTGCAGGATTAACAGAACCACCACCCATGCTTTTAGCATAAAGACCGTATTCAGTATTTGCGATTATTTCTGCACGTGTATGAGGTCCGTTAGCGATAAAGGTATTGGTCATACGAGAGGTTGGAGCAAATCGATAATTTTGTCGGCGTGAAGAACCGGTAGAAGCCATATTCATGCGACGCCCATTTAATTTATCAACCAGATAGCTTTTTAAAATCCCATTTTCAATTAAGACGTTACGCTGTGTTTTCGTTCCTTCATCATCGACATTCAGTGATCCCCAAGCATTTGGAATCGTTCCATCATCAATGGCTGTCACAAACTCACTGGCTACCTTTTGACCTAATTTACTAGAAAAGACCGACAAGCCTTTTGAAACGGAACTAGCTTCGAGCCCATGACCGCAGGCTTCGTGGAAAATCACGCCTCCGAACCCGTTATCAATCACAACTGGCATTTTACCACTTGGGCAAAGCCCAGCCTTTAACATCGTAACAGCTTGTCGAGCCGCATCTTTTGCATAGAATTCAAGGTCAAGATTTTCAATAAATTCAAATCCTTGATGAGCACCAGGTCCATGAGATCCTGTTTGCATCTCAGATTCATTTGAGGCAACAGCTGTGAGATACATACGTGTATATGTACGTGAGTCTTCAACAAGAGCTCCCTCAGAGTTAGCAATCAAAACATTTTGTTTTTTCTCAGATAGATTAATCGAGCTTTGAGAAATAGAAGCATCATAGTTTTTAATCCATTCACTCGATTGCCGCATTTTTTCAATTCGTCTTGAAGCAGGAACATCTTCTAAATTTAATTTTATAAGATGTTGATTTACAATCTCTTGACGCACTAAGTTTAAGGGTTTTATAATTTGTTGACCAACTAAAGCTTGTGCAATTTCACGTGCGGTTTTGAGTAAGTTTTCGCGAGTGGAATCATTGGTGTAACCATAGACACAATTGGTTCCTTGAAACAATCGAATACCAACTCCATAGTCTTCACCACGATTAGCTTTATCCACTTTTCCTCCCACCATCGTGATGGTTTGAGAATCGGTTTGCTCAACGTAAAGTTCGACAAAATCAGCGCCCATAGATAAGGCTTCATCTAACACATCTTGAATTAACAAGTGATCTAGCATCTAGTTACTCCTCCTTTGAAATAATAAGACGATGATTGCTCCCTATCAAAGTTATAGTCTGGGATCTTCATTTCCCAATCCTAATTAGTGTCTGGGGTTACAGGTCTTTTTATTTACAGTTTAAGATATTATACCACATTCTACTAAAATCTAAAGAAGGTTAATAGAAAAAAATACCAATTAAAGATGGGTTTGAAAAATGATCGATCATTAATAAAAATATCAAGTAAAGAAAAAAGGATGTATGATTCAAAACACGTAGAGGAGAAAGGTGACTAATCAGTCTTATATCTAGAGGATGATTCACTTTATATATGTGGAAGTAGATTTAGGCTTGGATTGGTACAAAAGTAAATGACGCCGTTGGCAGAGCAAGAAATACTAGAAAAAATATCAAAATCAGAGGGTGATAAACAACCGGATAAACTCAATGAAAATATGGGGGATGATTAAATGAATTAGCATTTCGCTGTTATGAAAAATTGGAGTTAAAAAAGCAGTACGAATGCAAGCGGCTCGCATGATGTCAAGCAGACAGGGATACTTTTTTGATGAATAGCTTTTAAAAGGAGTGATAAACTAAAGAAGAATGATTTGCAAGGGATGTGAATATGACGCGAAGCGGTTGCGTCTTTTATCAAATGAGACAGAGATTAAGTCAATTATTCATATTAATCGGATTCATTTGCTTTTTAATCCCGATTGGAAATTTAGCTCGGATGCAATATTATAAAGAACAAGCATCCTTAACGTGGCAACTACCACTGGGATTAAATAGCCTTGATTTATCGATGCGAGAGTTATTTTCAATGGTATATGATGAGATTCCCTCTACTAATGCTCGCATTGGAAGTGTCAGTTACTTAAAAGAAATTCCTATCCCGCTCTATCAGGGGATTGAGAATCAGCAATTGACGAAGGGGCTTGGTCATGATCCTTTATCCGTGTTACCTGGTGAAAATGGGAATTGCTTAATTTACGGGCATCGAGAGGAGTTTTTATGGGAACTTCAAGCCATTGCAGTCGGTGATGAGATTTTCGTTCAAACGATTTATGGGACATGGATTTATGAAGTGAATGAGATTCATGTGTTAAATCCGGATGATTCCTTTATTTTCGAGCAAACGAAAACTCCCACGTTAACTTTGGTAACTTGTCATCCTTTCATCTACTTTGGGCCGATTAAAAATCGATTTGTGGTTCGTGGAACATTAATTGGGAAACTTTAACTATATTTTGATGGTAAAAATCTAAATATAGTTAAAGTTTTTTTTATGACCTATGATATAATCTAATTATGAATTTGATAATCATTATCAACAGTAGATAGGAGAGAAGTGTATGATGATTAATAAACGACTCATCTCGATTTGTGAAGAGTCTAAAAAATATATGTTTTTAACCCTCCTTTGTAGTTGGATTGGGATTATATGTAACATTGCCATTATCTTTATGATGGGATTATTTATTAATGCAATGGTAGCGGGGGAGACGTTATCAAAAGGATTAAGTCATTTTTATTTGACGAAACATTTAACATTAGCGGTTGCTATTCCGTTAATTATTATCTTATTGATTGCAAAATTTATTGCTCACCATTATTATGGAAAATTCTCGTATAAATCATCAGCAAAAGCACGTAGTACCTTACGTTCTTTAATTTATGAAAAGTTATTACGCTTAGGAATGGATTATCAAAAATCACAGCCAACCTCAACAATTGTTCAGATTTCAATTGAAGGAGTTGAACAGCTAGAAATTTATTTTGGGAAATATTTACCTCAATTTTTCTATTCATTATTAGCTCCTTTAACTCTATTTGTCGTCATTTCAACGATTTCTTGGAAAGTCGCGTTAGTATTTATTGCCTGTGTCCCATTAATTCCAATATCAATTATTGCCTTAATGAAAGTCGCTAAACGTATCATGAAAGATTATTGGAATAACTATGCGGATCTTGGAGATACATTCCTCGAAAACTTACAAGGACTAACGACTTTAAAAGTTTATGGACAAGATGACATTAAGCATCTTGAAATGAATGAAGAAGCGGAAAAGTTCCGTCGTATTACGATGAAATTGTTAAGTATGCAGCTAAATTCAATTAATATTATGGATTTAATTGCTTTTGGGGGTTCAGCGCTAGGAACGATTGTCGCTCTTTATCAATTCCAAAAGGGTGCCATAAATGTTGGAGAATTAATTGTCATTATTTTACTATCATCTGAATTCTTTATTCCAATGCGATTACTTGGATCTTACTTCCATATTGCGATGAATGGAATGGCGGCAAGTGATCGAATCTTTGCTTTATTGGATACAGAAGAAGTGGCAGTTAAGAACCCTTGTGATTTTAAAAAGGATTCATCTGTGAAGATTGAAGTGGAGAACATTAACTTTAGTTATGATGGAGAACGCCAAGTTCTAAATGACATTTCATTTGACTTAACAAATGGCGGTTTAACTGCAATTGTTGGGGAAAGTGGAAGTGGAAAAAGTACAATGGCGACGTTATTAATTGGACAAAAACGACCAACTAGTGGACGTATCTTAATCAATGGAGTAGATTTAACTCAGTTAAAAACTGAAGCTTTATATGAGCATGTGTCATTAGTTTCAGCGCATAGTCATATTTTTAAAGGAAGCATTAAAGAAAATTTACTAATGGCAAAACGTGATGCTACATCAGAAGAAGTGAATCAAGCCTTAAAAATGGCACGACTTGATCAGTTTATTGCTGGACTACCAAAAGGTTTAGAAACTGAAGTTTCAGAAAATGGAAGTTCATTATCAGGTGGACAAAAACAACGTTTAGCTTTAGCACGTGTGATTTTAGCGAATCGTGATGTGATTATTTTTGATGAAGCAACTTCAAATATTGATGTTGAAAGCGAAGAAGCGATTTGGGATGCTATTTATGAGTTATCACAGCAAAAAACAATTTTAGTCATTTCACATCGTTTAGCAAGCGTGAAACGTGCGAAAGCAATTCATGTGTTTAAATTAGGAACACTGGTTGAATCGGGAACACATGATCATTTAATGAGTCAAAATGGAGTTTACGCTCACATGGTTGAAAGTCAACAACAATTAGAAATGATTAGGGAGGTGGAGTAGATGAAACGTCAATCTGGATTTAAGATTATGATGCGCCTCTTAAAAGAATTAAAGCCATTAGTTGGGGTGATGATGATTACAATTACCCTTGGAGTTTTAGGGTTTTTAACAGCTATCTCCATTGCTAGTTTTGCAGCAGTAGCACTTGGAACATTAGTTGAAGGAGCTACTATTGTTTCATTTAAAGCAGCTATCACCATCATGGCAGTTTGTGCCGTGATGCGTGGATTACTTCGTTATGGAGAACAATTATCAGGACATTATATTGCCTTTAAAATTTTATATTTATTGCGTGATAAAATCTTTGCTAAACTTCGTACACTTGCTCCCGCAAAATTAGAAGGACGTGATAAAGGAGATTTAATTTCACTGATTACATCTGATATTGAATTACTTGAAGTCTTTTATGCACATACGATTGCGCCGATTGCAATTGCGATTTTAACCAATTCGATGATTACGGCACTTTTATGGTTCATTCATCCGATTTATGGGGTGTTAGCAGCCTTCTTCTTTATTTTAGTTGGATTTGTGGTCCCTTACGCTTCTTCGAAATTAGTAAGTGAGGCTGGGGTTAATTATCGTCGTGAGTTTGGAAGTAGTAATCAATATATTCTAGATTCATTACGTGGATTAAAAGAGATTTTACTATTTAATCAAGGACAGGAACGCTTAACTCAATTAAATCAAAAGTCTGGGGAGTTAAATGAAAGTATTCGTAAAATTAAAGATCACGAAGGGATCGTGACGGGAATTACAAGTACCATTATTACGCTTGCAATGCTTGTATTCCTAGGAGTTGGAGCATACCTTTACTCAATCGGAGCCGTGACTTTAACATTAGTTTTAGTAGCGCTTGTTGTGATTGCTTCTTCATTTGGACCGGTTGTTGCATTAAGTAATTTATCGAACACATTAGCTCATACGTTTGCCTGTGCCGAGCGTTTATTCGAGTTACTAGATGAAATGCCACAAGTTGAAGAAGTGAGCGGACAAATGCCACTGACGATGAATGAGATGACACTAGATCGAGTTTCATTTGCCTATCCAAATAGTGATCACTTATTACTTGATGAAGCATCGATTCACATTGAAAAAGGTGAAAAGTTAGCATTAATCGGAGAAAGTGGAATTGGAAAAAGTACGTTTATTAAGTTATTAATGCGCTATTTTGACACAAAAAAAGGTCATGTCTTCATTGACGGAACGAATATTAAGTCAATTCCAACGGCCTCATTAAGATTGAAACAAACTCTTGTTAGTCAAGAGACGTATTTATTTAATGATACGATTGAAAATAACATTAAAATTGGTTGCAAGGATGCAAGTCTTGAAGAGGTAATAGAAGCTGCTAAAAAGGCATCGATTCATGAATTTATTGAAAGTTTACCGAAAGGTTATCAAACAAAAGTTGGGGAGCTTGGTGGAATGGTCTCATCTGGTGAGAAGCAACGTTTAGGATTAGCTCGTGCGTTTTTACATAATGGTGATGTCTTAATTTTAGATGAGCCAACAAGTAACTTAGATGCTTTAAATGAAGGATCGATTTTAAAATCAATTCAAGACTATGGACAAGATAAAACGGTTATTTTAATTTCACATCGTAAGTCAACGACTGCAATCTGTGAGAAGGTCTATCGTTTAGAAAATCAAAAGTTATATCAAAATTAAAGAGGATTTCAATAATCCTCTTCCTTTTTAAAACTATAGTGATAATGATTATCATTGATAAGGAGGGTTTATGAAAAAGTTAGGAAGAGTGGAGAAAGAAAAACAAATTATTCAGTTAATGATTGAAATTTATTGTCATAAAAAACATCAACAACAAAAGGACCTTTGTGAAGAGTGCCAAGCATTATTAGAGTATGCGCACAAACGATTAAGTTTTTGTAAGTTTGGTGATGAAAAAACGGCTTGTCGAAAGTGTCCGATTCATTGCTATAAAAAAGATATGAAAATGAAAGTCAAAGAAGTGATGAGATTTTCAGGGCCAAGACTGTTGATTTATCGCCCAGTTGAATTTATCAAACATTGGTTTTATTAAGGAGAGGAAAAAGTATGAACAAAGTAAAAAAAGGTTTATTAGTAACGATTGGATTACTTTCAATGGGACTTGGATTGATTGGTGTAATCCTTCCAGTTTTACCCACGACGCCCTTTTTACTTTTAGCATCAGTTTGTTTTGTAAAAGGTTCGGATCGCTTTGATCGATGGTTTAAAGGAACAAAGTTATATCAAAAGCATTTAGAAACGTTTGTTGAAAGTAAAAAAATGACATTAAAACAAAAATGGACGATTTTATTATTTGCCGATTTTATGTTAATGTTTCCATTTATTTTAATTGATAGTTTACATATGCGTTTATTTTTAATCCTTTTAATTCTTTGTAAGTTTTACTACTTCTTCGTTAAAATTGAGACTATTAAAAATTAAGGAGTTGAATAAATGTTATCACATACGTGTTTTTTTGGAGCATTATTAATCTATTACATTCCTAGAATGATGAATAAAAAATCAAAGTTTTTACGAAATACTCATATTGTATTAGGATCATTAGCTATTTTAGGAATGCTTGGGGAGACCATCATGAAATTTGGAACACCAAGTTTCATGAAGTATTTAGGATTTTCAGCAGTTATGTTGTTCATTGGAATCACAGGTTATCTCATGACAAAAGCTAAAAATATGAGACGTTGGCATATTATCGCGACGTTATCATTCTTTGCTTATTTAGCTCTAATCATCATCTTATAATCAGAAAAAGCACCTAGTTTTAGGTGCTTTTCCTATACGCGAATCATGAAAAAGAATAGGGTATAGAGGGAGGGAATGAAATGGTTAATTTGCAGCGAAATATGAGTGTGACAACGACGGATACGACGTGCCAATCTTGTTCGACAACAGATACAGGAATTACAGAAAATGGTTATACAGGAAGTTCGTTTGCAAGTCTCTTGGTCATTATTCTATTTGTGATTTGGTTTTTATATCGAATGGGAAAGTTATCAAATCAATAAAAAACCTCTTATCAATCTGGATAAGAGGTTTTTTATTTTAACCTAAATTTTAAGTGAATAGTTTAGGATTTTAATTAGGTATGACAAATAGACGGATGATGGTTGAAAAAAATGATAGTTTTAATTTTTTTGGTTTAATTGTATGATAGTGAGTAACAGTGGGTAGAAAATAAATAGAAAAGAGTGAGTTGAGACGCAAAGATAGGAGCGAAGAATGGATATGCAAAAAATTCATGAGTCGGTTTTCAACAAAATGGCCTTATTTTCAACTGTATCAAAAAATACCATTCAAAAGTTAAAAGAAGAGGTACGAGTCTGTCATTTTTCAAAAGGAGAGTACGTCATTCGGGACCGTGAGGTGACAGAATTAGTTTATATTGTGTTAAGTGGAAAGGTTTCTGTTTATAAATTAAGTGAGAACGGTGAAAAGCGAATTATTTTTATTCTAGACCAGGGTCATATTTTGAATGATGATTTAGTTCAAAATCTTCCCAGTGCCGTTAATTGTGAATGTTTTGAAGAATGTTGTATGTTAGCGTATGAAAAGGCGATGTTTATTAAATTAATGCAAACAGATTTTGAGTTAACAAAAGCTGTGTTGGGTCAGTATTCATCTAAACTTCGACGAACATATCGACAATTAAAAAATGCTCCAACTAATATTGCAATGGAAAAAAAAATAGCAGCTAAACTTTATCGCCTTTGTCATGACTATGGAATTCCAACATCAGATGGATATGTGATTGATATTCCGTTAAGTGTTGTTTATTTATCACAATTGGTGGGGGCACAACGAGAAACCGTCTCAAGAGCGTTGAAAAAATTAATTGATGCTGGGTTAGTTAGATATGAACATAAGAAAATATATATATCGGACCTTAAAGCATTAGGTGATTACCACAAAACTAAATAAAAGTCAAAAAAAACACTTATTTGTGATAAAAATCACCCAATGTGTGATTTTTATCACGGAATTTAGTTGTGAAATAGTATACAATAACCTCGTTCTAGTGAAAACTAAGCAACGAGTTTTTTTATTTCCTAAGAAATGAGGTTTTATGATGGGATTAAAGATGAATAAATCAGATTTTAATACAGTCTTAGCCACACTTAACAAAGAGTATCGTATTTATGCTCCTAAAAATTTTAAGGGGCAAGGGACATTTTCAGATACTGATCGTGTTCGCTATGGAGAGATTCAATCAATTGAAGAGATTATTTTTGATGTTAAATCAAGTTTTTCATATAAAGAAGTGATTCTACCA
The DNA here is from genome assembly GCF_938044715.1 of uncultured Turicibacter sp. Lineage (NCBI taxonomy): Bacteria > Bacillati > Bacillota > Erysipelotrichia > Erysipelotrichales > Turicibacteraceae > Turicibacter > uncultured Turicibacter sp. The sequence continues at coordinate 14,268 of NZ_CALIOS010000128.1, read as the reverse complement.
ATCACACAAACGTTATTCTTCTTTACAGAGGATGAGGTAAAAGAAGCAAAGATGAATGAAGAGAAAATATTAATTTTCTTAAGAAGCTGTGATATGCATGCCGTTCGTCGTTTAGATGAAATCTATTTAAATAATGGTGGATTCGAGGATATTTATTATAAAAAGTTCCGTGAAAAAACAAAGTTCGTTGTTATGGGATGTGCACAAAGTTTTGAAAGTTGCTTCTGTGTGGATATGGAAACCAATCGCTTTGATCAGTATGACTCATATATTCATGTTGAAGGAGACATCGTTTCATTCGATGTAAAGGATGAAGAATTAAGAAAGCTTTTAGTGGAATTAGACCATAATTCAACTGAAATTAAACCACAATTTGTGACTAGTAATCCGACTCGTGTTAAGATCCCAGAAAAATTAGATCTTCGAGTTGTCTACTCACCTGTTTGGGAAGAGTATAGTGCTCGTTGTATCGGTTGTGGACGTTGTAATTTTGTTTGTCCAACGTGTACTTGCTATACAATGCAAGATATTTTTTACAAAGACAATCAAAAATGTGGAGAACGTCGTCGTGTTTGGGCTTCTTGTCAAGTCCATGGCTTTACGGATATGGCTGGGGGACATTCATTTAGACAAACAAATGGACAAAAAATGCGTTTTAAAGTCATGCACAAAATTTATGACTATAAAAAGCGATTTGGATATCATATGTGCGTGGGTTGTGGACGTTGTGATGATATTTGTCCAGAGTATATCTCGTTTTCAAATTGTATCAATAAATTAGAAAAAGCGATGGATGAGGTGGAGTAATATGGAAATCAATGAATACATCCCATTTTTATCAGAAATAAAAGAAGTCATTCAACATACTGAAATTGAGTATACATTCCGAATGTCATTCACGGGAGATGTGAAACCAGGACAATTCTTTGAAGTATCGATTCCAAAGTATGGAGAGGCTCCCATCTCAGTAAGTGGAATCGGAGAAGATTTTGTAGATTTAACCATTCGTAAAGTGGGGCGTGTGACAAACGAAATCTTCAATACATATGTTGGTGACAAGTTATTCTTACGTGGTCCTTATGGAAATGGATTTGATGTGGAGCTATATAAAGATAAAGAATTAATTGTCGTAGCAGGTGGAACAGGATTATCGCCGGTGCGTGGTGTAGTGGATTATTTTGCGACGCATTCAGATCAAACGAAAGGATTTACATTAATCACAGGATTTAAGTCACCTGAAGATGTATTATTTAAGTCAGATTTAGCACGATGGGAAACATCAGCCAATGTGATTTTAACCGTGGATCAGGCACCAGAAGGGTATACTGGAAATGTTGGGTTAGTAACCAAGTACATTCCAGAGTTGAACATTGAGAATTTAAATGAAGTTCAAGTGATTGTGGTTGGACCTCCTATGATGATGCATTTTACGGTTCAAGAATTTTTAAAACGTGGCATTGCACAGGAGCAAATTTGGATTTCGCAAGAACGTAAAATGTGTTGTGGAATTGGGAAATGTGGTCACTGTAAAATTGATGATACGTATATCTGCTTAGATGGACCCGTTTTCAATTACACTAAAGGAAAAGATTTAATCGATTAGGGAGGTTAGTCACATGGATATGAATACAAAGTCACTTAAAAAAAATGCTTTCCGTGTTACTAAGCATCGAGGGGTTACAGCATCTAGGGTGCGTGTACCGGGAGGTTATTTAAAAGCTGATTTATTATTAAAAATTTATGATATTGCTAATACTTATGGAAATGGATCAGTGCATATTACAATCCGTCAAGGTTTTGAAATTCCAGGCATTAAATTTGAAGATATTCCGAAAGTTAATGAATTACTTCAACCGATTATTGATGAACTTGAGATCAATCAAGAAGTGGAAGGAACAGGATACTCAGCAGCGGGAACACGTAACGTTTCAGCTTGTATTGGAAATAACGTTTGTCCTTTTGCAAACTATAATACAACGAAGTTTGCCAAACGTATTGAAAAAGAAATTTTCCCAAATGATTTACACTTTAAAATTGCATTAACGGGATGTCCAAATGACTGTATAAAAGCACGTATGCAAGACTTTGGAATTATTGGGATGACGATGCCGCAATATGATAAAGATCGTTGTATTTCTTGTGGAGCTTGCGTAAGGGCTTGTAAGAAAAAGGCAACGGGAGCTTTAAGTGCTGAGAACTTTAAAGTGTTACGTGATAGATCTAAATGTATCGGATGTGGAGAATGTGTGATTCAATGTCCAACAGCTGCCTGGACGCGTAGTCAGAAAAAATATTATCGTTTAGTGATTATGGGACGTACAGGTAAGAAAAATCCACGTTTAGCGGAAGACTTTATGATTTGGGCAGATGAAGATACAATTGTAAAAGTCATTACAAATACGTATAAATATGTAACAGAATATATCGATAAAGAAGCACCAGGTGGAAAAGAACATATCGGCTATATTGTGGACCGAACAGGATTTATGGAGTTCAAAAAATGGGCACTTGACGGAATCGAGCTAAATGATGAAATCATTGTTAAAGATAATGTGTATTGGAATGGTGTTCGATACGTATAATCCATCAGATGATACCGTTGATGATGTGAGATTGAAATGTCAGGGATTATTCATGAATTTGAAAGTTTTGGATACAATAAGGAAGAAAAAATCCCGTCTTAATAAAAGGAGTTATTTATGAAAAAAGTACAATCAACTTGTAACTATTGTTCTTTAGCATGTAATATCGATTTTATGGTTGAAGATGAAACAATAAAAAAAGTCATTCCAACAAAAGGGTATCCTGTCAATAATGGATTTTCATGTATAAAAGGTCTTAATTTAGATAAACAACATTCTATCATTAAACCTAATCCATTACCTCGTTTAAAACAGGAAGATGGAAGTTTTAAACATGTTTCTTGGGATGAAGCGTTTCAATATACGGCCTCTAAATTAACAGAAATTAGCGAAAAATATGGTCGCGAAAGTGTAGCCGGAATTAGTACCGGACAATTAACTCTTGAAGAAATGGCGTTATATGGACATGTCATGCGTAACTTCATGGGGGCTAATGTAGATGGAAATACACGTTTATGTATGGCGACAAGTGTTGTTGCACATAAACAAAGCTTTGGATTCGATGCCCCACCGTATACGTTAAATGATTTTGAATTATCGGATACGATTATTTTAATTGGGGCCAACCCTGTGGTGGCACATCCAATTATTTGGGGACGAATCAAAGCTAATAAAATTCCAGGTAAAAAAGTGATTGTCATTGATCCACGTAATTCTGAGACAGCTAAACGTGCCGATTATTTCTATCGTTTAAAAGCGAAGTCAGATTTAACGTTAATGTATACGTTAGCAAATACGTTAATTGAAAAAGGATGGATTGATGAAGCTTATATCGAAGCTCATACTGAAAACTTTGAAGCTTTTAAAGAATTTGTCAAAGACTATACATTAGATCAAGTTGAAGAAAAAACACATATCACGGCACAACAAGTTCTTGAATTAGCAACGATGATTCATGAAGGAAAAAATGTTTCACTTTGGTGGACAATGGGAATTAACCAAGGCTATGAAGCCGTTCGTAATGCTCAGGCCATTATTAATATTGCTCTAATGACTGGAAACATTGGACGTCCAGGAACAGGAGCTAACTCGATTACCGGACAAAGTAATGCAATGGGATCTCGACTTTTTAGTAATACAGCCGGATTATATGGGGGTGGAGATTACGATAATTCAGTGAGACGTGCAGCTGTTGCGAATGCACTAGGAATAGAGGAGTCTTTACTTCCAACTAAACCAACGCTTCCTTATAATGCAATCATTGAGAAAATCAATGCAGGAGAAATTAAAGCTCTTTGGATTTTATGTACAAATCCTCGTCATTCATGGATTAATAATGAAACCTTTAAAGAAGCTATGGAGAAATTAGAACTCTTTATCGTTCAAGATATTTATGATGATACAGAAAGCTCAGAAAATTGTGATGTGTTCTTCCCAGTTGTTTCAGGTCTTAAAAAAGAAGGAACGATTATTAATACAGAACGTCGTTTATCAGCCGTTCGTCCTGCGTTACAAATGGAAGAGAACGAAATGAATGATTTCAATGTGATTTTAAATGTTGGAAAAGCACTTGGAATGGGTTCATTACTAGATGCGTGGCAAACCCCTCGTGATGTGTTTAACTTAATGAAAAAATGTTCAAAAGGAATGCCATGTGATATTACAGGTGTGGACTATGATGGATTAGTAGATTCTAAAGGAATTCAATGGCCATTTAAAGAAGGCGATGTTTTAACAGAAGATCAACGTCGTTTATATGAAGATGGTCAATTCTATACACCAAGTAAAAAAGCAAAATTTATGTTTGAAAATCCAATGGATAACCCATTAAAACTGAGTGAGGATTTCCCTTATATCCTAAATACAGGTCGTGGAACGGTTGGACAATGGCATACCCAATCAAGAACACGTGAAATTCCTTACGTTAATGATGCCGTGTCACATCAAGCCTACATTCATATTAATGAAAAACTTGCTAAAGAATTAGGAATTGAAAATCAAGAAATCATTGAAGTGTCTTCAATCAATGGTGTAAGTAAACAATTTATGGCCATGATTTCAGATACAGTTGCTTATGATGAGTTATTTGCACCGATTCACTATATTGAAACGAATGCCTTAACACCATCATTATATGATAGTTATTCAAAAGAACCATCTTATAAGAGTACACCAGTTCAAATCAAAAAAGTGAAGGGGGCATAAACATGGAACGCATTAAGATTGATCGCAGCAAGTGTATTAGTTGTTTAACATGTGTCACAGCATGTATTGTGTCTCATGATAGTGAAGATTCAAGAAACCGTGTCGTGATTGATAGTAAAGGAAAAAATAGTCCTATTTTCTGTCGTCATTGTGATTTACCAGAATGTGTTTATACGTGTATGACAGGTGCCATGAGTAAAAATCAAGAAACAGGATATGTTCAATATGATAAAACACGTTGTGCAAGTTGCTATATGTGTATTATGGCATGCCCTTACGGTGTTTTAAGAGCGGACCGTTTTGAACAAAAATATATTATGAAATGTGATATGTGTACTTCGACAGAATGTAAAACACCTCAATGTGTCGCAAATTGTCCAATGGAAGCTATCACACTTGAGGAGGTAAAATAACATGAACTATGTCATTGTCGGTGCCTCAGCCGCAGGTGTGAATGGTGCAAAGTATTTACGCCAAATGGAACCAGACGCTAACATCACCTTAATTTCAAAAGATGAGTACATCTATTCACGTTGTATTCTACATCATTATTTAGAGGGAATCCGAGATATCAAAAAACTTGAATTCGTAGAAGATGGATTTATTGAAAGAAATAAGATTAAATGGATTAAAGGAGTAAGTGTTGAGGCATTAGATAAGGATAAAAAAGAGTTGACCTTATCTAATGGTGATGTTGTTTCTTATGATAAAGTTTTACTAGCAACAGGTGCTTCAACCTTCTTCCCTCCAGTGAAAAATTTAAAAGAAGCTAAAAATGTTTATGGCCTTCGTAACTTAGATGATGCGATTGAAATCAAAGAAAAAGCGAAATTAGCAACAAATATCGTGGTAATGGGGGCAGGGCTTGTTGGGATTGATGCCTTAACAGGTCTGCTACACTATGGAAAAAATTTAACATTAGTTGAGTTTAAAGGACATATGCTCTCAATTCAGTTAGATAAAAAGGCTGCTAAACGATATCAAGATGCTTTTACAAACGAAGGGGTGACTCAATATTATGATACTGCGGTGCAAGAAGTCATCTTAGATGATGAAGGAGCAGTCAAAGAATTAGTCTTATCCAATGGATTAACGATTCCTTGTGATTTCTTGATTGTGGCGACGGGTGTTCGTTCAAATGTTGCCTTCTTAGAAGGTAGTGGAATTGAATGCGATCGATTTGGACTTATTTTTAACGAATATGGTCAAACCAATGATGAATCAGTATTTGGTGCGGGAGATATTTCAGGACGAAATCCAATTTGGCCAGCAGCTGTTAAAGAAGGAATTATTGCAGTAAGTAATATGTGTGGAAAAACACGTGAGTTAACAGATTTCTTTGCAAGTAAATCAACCATGAATTTTTTACATATTCCAACGATGTCACTTGGAACACCAGAACCAGCAGATGAAACTTACACGGTTGAAATAGACTGTGACGAAGCTTTAAATTATAAAAAAATTATCCATAAAGATGGAGTAATCTATGGGGCGATTATCCAAGGAGATTTATCTTATTCGGGTGTCTTAACACAATTGATTAAAGAAAAGATAAACATCTCAAAAGTGGAAAAATCTATCTTCAATATTGATTATTCTGATTTCTTCCATTTAACAGATAACTGTGAATATACGTATCAAGAAAAGTAGAGAGTATTTTGTATTGGTAGTTAAAAACGAAAGAGGAGTTTCAACGTATGAAAAATTTGATTAGTAAGATTGCAAATCTTCCGGTTGGAGTGATTGCAACCTGTGTTGGGATGGCGACGCTTTCTAACGTCTATTTGACGCTTGGATACACAGGCATTCGTCATGTGAGTATGATGATTGCAGCAGTGATTTGGATTGCTGCGTTCATTAAAATCACGGTTCATTTTAAAACATTTAAACAAGAGTATCAAAATGTCGTTCCAGCTAGTTTATATGCCACTTTTACCATGTTAACGATGATCCTAGGGAGTTATATCTTTAGCTATCAACAGACAATTGGAAAAGCCATTTGGTTAACAGGTGTTTGTCTTCATATTCTGCATATCTTAATTTTTACATATCGAAATGTGATTAAAGGTGTGAAAAAAGAGACCTTTATTCCAAGTTGGTTTGTAACTTATAACGGATTACTAGTTTCAACCGTTGTTGGAACGACTATGAACGAGCCAATGTTATCAAAATGTATTGTCTTTTATGGAATTACAGTCTTTATCATTATTATCCCATTTATGATTATCCGTATGATTAAACGACCAATCCCGGATGCTTTATATCATACAAGTGCTATTTTATTAGCACCAAGTAGTTTATGTTTAGTTAGTTATTTAAACGTCATCCCAAACCCTAATGCTGTCGTGGTTTATTGTTTATACGCAGCAGTCTTTGCAACGTTAATTTTTATTTTAATCAGTATCCCTAAATTTTTTAAACCTGCATTCCACCCAGGCTTTGCAGGATTAACATTCCCACTAGCAATTGGAGTGGTGGCGTCAATGAAAATGTCAAACTTCTTAATGGCACAGGGAATGGAAACACTTGGAGCATTTATTAAAGAAGTTTCAGGCATTCAAATCTATATGACAACGGCAATTATTGCTTTTGTTTTCTATAACTTTGTAAGACTTTTTGTGAAGTCTTATCAAAAATAATGATTAATTGATAGCCCTTTTAAAATGTAATTTACCCCTTATTGATAAAACCAACATTGATTTGAATCAGTGTTGGTTTTTTTATGCGTAAATTAATTATGCTTTGAATAACTTTGGATAAACTAAAGATAGCAAATAGAAATAGTAATTTTAAAAAAGAAATGGAGTGCTAGAGTATGAGATTATTAGAAAAAATAGGTCGTCTACCTGTTAGAGTACTAGCCACTTCAGTTGGGCTGGTCACGCTATCGAATATCTATTTATTACTTGGTTTTCCAATCTTAAAGCATCTTGCTATGATGGTGGCTATTTTGGTCCGGTTAGCAGCATTACTTAAAATAACAGTTCACTTTCGAATTTTTAAATCTGAGTATAAGCAGGCTGTTCCAGCTAGTCTGTATGGAACTTTTTCCATGTTGACGATGATTATAGGAAGTTATCTGGTCAATTATGAGGAAACAATAGGAAAGGCTTTTTGGTATATCGGAATATTGCTTCATTTAATTCATACGGTTGTTTTTACTTATGAGCATGTAGTGAAAGGAGTGAATAAGGATTCCTTTACGCCAACTTGGTTTGTGACTTATGATGGGTTACTTGTATCAACCGTCGTTGGGAGTGCAATGGGAAATCAAGTTTTACAAGAAGTGATCTGTTGGTATGGATTAGTGATGTTTATTATCATTATGCCGTTCATGATTCTTCGTTTGTTAAAACGTCCCATTGCAGAACAACTTTATCATACAACGGCGATTTTGATTGCCCCAGGAAGTTTAGTAATAGTGAGTTTCTTAAATGTTTTTGCAGAGCCTAATCCACTTATTTTATATGGGCTTTATGCCGTTATTTTTAGTTCATTCATTTTTATTCTCTATAACATTCCCAAATTTTTTAGATTTTCTTTCCATCCAGGCTTTGCAGGATTAACCTTCCCATTAGCAATCGGAACTGTTACTTCGACTAGCTTTTCTAACTATTTAATAAACCACGAACTAGAAGGATTAGGAGTTTTGATTAAACAACTTTCTGGAATCGAATTATTTTTAGCAACAGCAGTCATAGCCTTTGTTTGTTATAATTTTTTAAGAATGCTTGTCAGAACCTATCAAAGCGCTCAAAACGTTTAATAAAAAAAGTGTATCATATCGATACACTTTTTAAGATACAAGTAGTACTCCGTTGTTCCTACTTAAGAAAACTTAAACTGAATTCAAAAGGTGACGAAAATTTTGTGAAGTAGACGTCACCTTTATAGAGCTAATCGATAAATTTCGAGCGCGTCTGCTTCTTTAATTGGAACATAGTTTCCAACAGAGTCACAATCACAAACTAACTTTTGAGCTAATTCTTCAATGTGATCAGTTGGAAGATCGGCATCGCTAAAAGAAGTTGGAAGTCCTAAAGCTTTAAAGAATGATTCAAGTTTTTCAATTGCCAGTAAAGCTGTTTCTTCTGGATGATTTAAGTTGATCTCTAAATTGAAGACGCGACTTCCGAATTGAGCAAAACGATTAACATCATGATGATAGACATATTTCATCCAAGCGGGGAAGATGATAGCAAGACCTGCTCCATGAGCAATATCATACATGCCACTTAATTCATGTTCAATATCATGACTTGCCCAATCGCCAATACGGCCCATATCTAAACTGCCATTATGGGCAATCATTCCAGCAAGCATCAGTTCTGCACGAATATCATAATTGAAGGGATCATTCATGACACGTAAACCATTATCAATAATTGATTTCATGGTAGCTTCACATAAGCGGTCTGTTATGTCAACATGACGTTCGTTAGTAAAATAGCGTTCTAAAACATGTGCTAACATATCAGCAATTCCACAGGCTGTTTGATAGGTGGGAAGAGTAAAGGTTAACTCAGGATTTAAAATTGAAAAAACAGGGCGTAACGATTCATGACCGAAACTACGTTTTAAACCAATTTCGTCGTTTGTGACAACCGTTCCACTACTTGTTTCGCTACCGGCAGCGGGAATGGTTAAAATAGTCGCGAGTGGTAAACACTCATGTTCAACAGCAACGCCACAGAATAAATCCCAAACATCACCTTCATAGTGAACGCCTGCTGCAATTGCTTTAGCAGAATCAATTACACTCCTTCCACCAACTGCTAAAATAAATGGAATTTCTTGTTCTTGACAAAGGTTAATTCCTTTTCGAACCAGTGAAAGACGAGGGTTTGGTTTAACTCCTCCAAGTTCAAAGACTTCAATTCCAGCCTCATGAAGTGAGTGCATCACTTTGTCATAAAGCCCAGTTTTCTTAATTGAACCGCCTCCATAATGCAGTAGCACCTTGTTTGTATATTTTTTTAATTCCTGACCCACGCTTGCTTCAGTCTCACGACCGAAAATAATCTTTGTTCCATTTTGATAGTGAAAATCTTGCATGATAACCCTCCCTAAATTTAGATGTTATAGGATTATTTTACCTTAAATGCTTCTCAAAAGCGAATGAATAGGATAACATATTAGAGTGATAATATGTTTAATAAAAGAATGGAGATTGTGTTTATGTTTATCAATTGGTTAACTAAACTCTTTATTAAAAATTATGATCAACTCGAACGAGAAGAAGTACGAACGCAATATGTTTACATCGCAGGGATTATTGGAATTTTAGCGAACATCTTACTTTTTATAGTTAAATTCTCTGTTGGTGTCTTAACGGGAAGTATTGCGGTGATGGCAGATGCTTTTAATAATTTCTCAGATACCGCTTCATCCGTGATCACGATGATTGGGGTTAAACTGGCAAATCTTCCAGCTGATAAAGAACATCCACATGGACACGGTCGTTTAGAATATTTATCAGCTTTGCTTGTAGCTTTTATGGTGATGTTAGTTGGAGTCCAATTCATTAAATCATCAGTTGAACGAATTTTAAATCCCAGTGTTATTCAATTTGAAATCGTGTCATTTATTTTATTAGCGATTTCGGTAGTAGTTAAACTTTGGTTGAGTCGTTTTAATAAAGTAATGGGAGAGAAGGTAAACTCGTCAGCGTTAAAGGCAGCCTCTGTCGATGCACTTGGAGACGTTTTCACTTCAAGTACCGTTTTAATTTCTTTTTTAGCCGCTCGTTTTACAAGCTTTCCAGTTGATGGATATGCTGGGGTTTTAGTAGCAGGTTTCATTTTATACGCCGGTTACACGTTAGTGAAAGAAACGATTAGTCCTCTACTTGGAGAAGCTCCAGATGAGGAACTAGTCAATGATATTTATGAACGAATTTTATCATATGATTTAATTACAGGCGCTCATGATTTAGTCATTCATAACTACGGAGTCGGACGTATTATGGCTTCGATTCATGCTGAAATTCCAGCTGACCAGGATATTATGACCATCCATGATGTTATTGACCAAGCTGAACGTGAAATTTCAGAAGCCCTCAAGCTTCATCTCGTGGTTCATATGGATCCAGTTTGTATTGAAACCGATGAAATTAAAGAAATGAAAAGGGAACTAGATAAAATTATCGCAACACATCCGGCTATTTTATCGATGCATGATTTTCGAATTATTGGTCATGAACCGAATAAAAATCTTGTGTTTGACTTAGTCGTGGACGGTAGTAAGTTAACAAAAGAATTGACGGAAGATCAAATTAAAGATGCAGTGATTACTCAAATTAGACAGAGTCATCCAACTTATCGATGTGTGATTGTGATTGATAAGGCTTACCTCTAAGAGGTAAAGAAAATGTTAGAGATAGAAATTAGAAGCTATATCGCTGAAGATTGTGTTTTTTTGACTGAATTATTCTATCAAACCGTTCATCAAATTAATCAAAAAGATTACTCCTTAAGGCAATTAGAAGTATGGGCTCCAAAAGAAGTTGAGACTCAAAAATGGAATAAACGCTTTTTGTCCTCCTATACAGTCGTTGCATTGATCAAGGAAAAAATCGTAGGGTTTGGAAATATTGATTGTGATGGATATTTAGATTGTTTATATGTTCATGCCAATTACCAACGTCAAGGAGTTGCAACTTTAATCTATGAGGCATTAGAACAGAAGGTAAAACGTCAAAATCATCGGATTGAGACGCATGCCTCAATAACTGCTATTCCATTTTTCCAAGCGAAAGGATTTAATGTTCTTCGTCCACAAGTGGTGATTCGTCAAGGGATTGAACTTGAAAATTTTATCATGGAAAAGGTCATAAAAAAATCAGAAACATAAGTTTCTGATTTTTTTATAGTGTACAGTTTTCAAGAACATCCTCAATGTGTCCAGCCACTTTTACTTTTCGATAAATCTTAGTGATAAAGCCTTCTTCATCAATTAAGAAAGTTGAACGTTCAATCCCAATGGCTTTTTTTCCATACATATTTTTTTCTTTTAAGACATCATATAGGTGACAAACTGTTTCATCCGTGTCTGATAATAAGATGAAGGGAAGGTCATGTTTAGTCACAAATTTTTCATGACTAGCCACGGTATCGCGACTAATACCTAATATGACGATGTCTTGCGCATGAAAAGATTCAATGGCATCACGAAAGGCTTTTGCTTGGTTCGTACAAGCAGGTGTATTGTCACGAGGATAAAAATATAATACCACTTTTCGACCACGATAATCACTTAAAGTATGTTGGTTTCCATCTGATCCTGCAAGCGTAAAATTAGGTGCTTGCATCCCTTCTGTTAAAATAATCGGTTCCATTTCTCCACTTCCTTTTATGCAATAAGATGTCATGTCTTGAAAATAATTATGCGATAAATACCTACGATTGTAAAGAAATATGATAAGATGATTAAGACAAATTGAACATGACTTGTGTTATGATTGTTGTCTAAAAATGTTTAATTTATTCAGTTAAAGGAAGGATTTTAGATGTTACTGATTTTATCACCTGCCAAAACATTTAAGGAAGAAGGCGTGAAGCGCTTCGAGTTATCTAAACAGTTACCATTTGAATTAAAAACAAAAGAATTAATTGAACATCTGCAAGGGTATACGAGAAGTGAGCTTTGTGCGTTGATGAAGATGTCAGAGGCATTAGGTGCAGTTAATGAAATGAGATTCAAACAGTTTTATGAAGTTCAAGGCGAAGCGCTATTAGGATTACATGCTTTTGATGGTGAGGCTTATAAAGGATTAGATTCGTTGACGTTATCAAAGGAAGGAATTTTGTTTGCACAAGATCATTTAAGAATTTTATCAGGATTATATGGGATTATACGTCCTAACGATTACATTAATCCCTATCGTTTAGAGATGGGAACGAAGCTAGCAAATTCAGAGGGCAAAGATTTATATGCTTTTTGGAAACCTGCGTTAACAGAATATATGTTAGAAGCTTTAAATCAAGTAGAAGGAGAGCAGGTACTTATTAACTTAGCCTCTAAAGAATATAGTAAAGCACTCGATTTAAAGCAAATCGAAACGCAATATTCAGTGGTTAATATTGAATTTAAGGAACAAAAGGGAGAGACCTATAAAGTAGTCGGGATGTATGCAAAAAGAGCTAGAGGTGAAATGGTACGTTATATTTTAGAAAATCAATTAAAGAAAGCAGAGGAATTAAAAGGTTTTAATCAAGGAGGATATCAGTTTAATCCAACATTATCCACTGATCAAACATGGATTTTTACACGTTAGTTTTCATTGTCATCCAATAAAGTGGAACTTAAAGTCAATGCTACTACTCTTTTAAAGTGACGTTTAGTTAGGTTGCAATCTTTCACCTTTCTTAATCTTTTAGAGATTTTTTGAGTTCAAGTAAATAGGAAACCTCAGCTTCGTATATGTTGCATTGTTCTTTTATCATTCGTTCTCTAAATGATGCTTGTTTTTTTGGGAGTGACGAGTGTTTGAGATAATTGAGATGAGTAAGGATTTTTTTTGTTTGACCTATTTTAGCTTCTAAATCATGATATTCATCCAGTAATGATTTAGGTTGTTTTTTTAGTATCATCATAAAAATCACCTCTAGTTAGAAGTTTGAACAAATTTTATGAAATTTATGTAATCATTGTCATCCGACATCATGATGTTGATTTTTTATGGAATCGGTGAGAAGTTAAAGAAAGGAGGTAACGAAAATGATTTTTTATTTTAGTGGAACAGGAAATTCACAGGCCGTAGCTCAGGTCATAGCAACTAGACAACAAGAGGAATTAGTGCCTATGATTCAAGTCGATTTAACAGTACCCTATTTGATAAAAGAAAATGAAAACATTGTTTTTGTTTTCCCTATCTATGCGTGGCGGCCACCACAACAGGTCATCGATTTTATTAAACAAATTGAATTTGAAAATTATTACAATCACCCCATTACCATGATTGCAACATGTGGTGAGAATATTGGAGAAACATTAGCCGTTTTTAAAAAAATGATTCATCAAAGGAAGTGGACTTTGTCTAATGCCTACTCACTTGTCATGCCGAATAATGATTTAAGATATGGAAACATTGATGCGCGCGATGAGGTGCAAAGAAAGTTAAAAAAGGTAGAGCTTGAGTTAGAAAAGATTAATCAAAATCTGACCAGACGGGCGACTGGCATTTATCAAGTTGAAAAAGGGCCATTCTCATATATAACGACGTACGTAGTAGGGAATTTGTTTAACCGTTTTGCAAGAAGTACCCATCGTTTTTTTGCAACTGACGATTGTATTTCATGTAAAATATGTGAAAAAGTTTGCCCAATTCGATGTATAACGGTTTCAAAGAAACCTATCTGGAAAAACAGTGAGTGTACACAATGCCTTGCTTGTGTAAATTACTGTCCGAAGTCTGCCATACAATATGGGAAAAGAATGAGTAGAAAAGCGAGATATACTCACCCGTTAGTCGCTTGGCACC
>NZ_CALIOS010000127.1:0-3873 GCF_938044715.1 uncultured Turicibacter sp. | reverse complement strand
TTGTGGTTAGCGGGTTTTCGCTGTTTCGGAAACATCTGACGATTGCGTTTTGGGCACCTTTGGGGCACTTTTTTATCTGGAATTTTGCAGTGATATACTGTAGATATTTTAGATTTAATTTGCTTTTTGATATAGATTTTCTAATTTATTTAATTCTTCTCTTTGTTTATCGTCTGTTACATGCGTATAGAGATCTAGCGTGATTGAGATTGAAAAATGTCCGAGAAACATCTGAACTGATTTTGCTTCCATACCTGCTTCAAAACATCTTGTAGCGAACGTGTGACGCAGTGCATGAGGATGTACATGCTCTATCGGTTCATAGGTTATTTTATTCTTTTCTGATGACGTTTTACGTTCTGCATTAATCGTTTTCACAATATCATCGGATTTAAATTAAGTAAATTACTTCAAAGTAAAATCAAAAGTAAAAGTGCCGGACGTGTGCAATCAGTTGCTTTAAAATTAATTGTTGAGCGTGAAAAAGAAATTCAAAAATTTATTAGTGAAGAATATTGGTCTGTCCATGCAATGTTTGGTCGTGAACAAGCTAAAATTGAAGCTGAACTGATGAAAAAAGCCAATAAGAAATTGACGATTCACAATGAAGATGAGGTTAAACAAATTCTTTCAGAATTAAGTGATCCTTATGTGGTCGAAAAGGTTGAAAAGAAAAATAAATTAAAACAACCTAAATTACCATTTATCACCTCTACTCTTCAACAAGAGGCTGCTAGTAAATTAGGATTTAATGCTAAAAAGACCATGACCATTGCTCAGAAGTTATATGAAGGGGTAGATGTTGGTTCAGAAACTGTCGGGTTAATTACGTATATGCGTACGGATTCTACTCGTTTAGCAGACAACTTTGTCGATGCGGCTAAAGCGTATATTAAAGAGGCGTATGGTTCGAATTATGTTAAAACAGGAGCAACGGCAGCTAAAAAAGTAAAAAATGCACAGGAAGCTCATGAGGCAATTCGTCCATCATCGGTGACTAGAACACCTGATGAGATGAAACCTTATTTGAAACGAGATGAACTACGTTTATATAAATTAATTTGGGAACGTGCAGTCGCAAGTTTGATGAAGAGTGCCACAGTTGAAGCAACAACGATTGAAGTGAAATCAAATGATTATTTATTCCGTGTAAATGGTCAAGTCTTAGTTTTTGATGGGTACTTACGTGTATACAGCTATGAAGAAACTAAAAATGCGGCGCTTCCTCGTTTAAGTGAAGGAGATGTTTTATCGTTACTTGATGTTGAACCACAACAACACTTTACACAACCACCGGCTCGTTACTCTGAAGCTAAATTAATTAAAGAAATGGAAGAGTTAGGAATTGGTCGTCCTTCTACTTATGCTCAAACGATGGAAACACTGAAGAATCGTGGGTACGTGGCCATTGAAGATAAGAAATTTAAACCAACGGATCAAGGAATTTTAACGAGTGATAAATTAGCAGAGTTCTTCTCTGAATTCATTAATGTTGAGTATACAGCAGGAATGGAGCAAAATCTTGATGAAATTGCAAAAGGTCAGAAGGTTTGGTATGACGAATTAAAAGTGTTTTATGATCATTTCATGCCAATGCTTGAGGATGCGCAAAAGAATATGGAAAAGATTGCACCGGTGGAGATTGGTGAGCCTTGTCCAGAATGTGGCGCACCACTTGTGATTCGTCGAGGTCGATATGGTGAATTTGTGGCGTGTAGTGCTTATCCGACGTGTAAGTATATTAAAAAAGAACAAAAAGAAGAGACAGCACCTGTTTCAATTGGGGTTAAGTGTCCAAAATGTGAAACAGGAGAAGTTGTCGAAAAGAAAACAAGACGTGGAAAGGTCTTTTATGGATGTAACCAATATCCATCGTGTGATTTCGCGCTTTGGCATAAACCGATTGGAAAAACTTGTCCGAAATGTCAGGAACAATTAGTAGTTAAAGGGAAGAAAAACGAAGTTCAGTGCTCAAACAAAGAGTGTGACTACAAAGAAGAATAGAAAAAACTCATTGGTGCGTCTCAAGCATCAATGAGTTTTTATTTAACTCAGACTGTCTCTATATAGAAAAATTACCCATCATCAAACTTAGGACTTAGATTTATTTGATAGGAAGGTGTAACGATAGAATCACTAAAAGTTTTGAACGACAGAAAACTATTAGTAGTTCTAATATATTGTCAGAATGTGTTATAATGGAGCAAATAGCCAATGGTGATTTTCATCTATGCTATAGTTGGAATAAATATAGAGGAGTAAAGATGTCTGAACTATTATTTATGTTGATGATTATTCTCAAAGAAGGAATGGAATTGTTGGCGTTAAAAAGAAATCATCTAAAAGTAAAATCGATTCGAGTGATGTTGGTGATGACTTGTTGTCTGATTTTGCATTTAATGTGGCGAGGAATTTTATCAGAGTGGCCAGTGCTTTTGCAAATGTTATTAGCAGGAAGCCTGATTTGTGATATAATCATCATTTGTAGCAATAAATTAGTTAGCAACTTAGGAGGCAATATAAAATGAAATATGTAAATGTTATTGGAGCAGGTTTAGCTGGATCTGAAGCAGCATATCAGCTAGCTAAACGTGGAATTCAAGTTAAATTATACGAAATGCGACCAGTTAAAAATACACCGGCTCATCATACGCAAAATTTTGCAGAGTTAGTTTGTTCAAATTCTTTACGTGCTGATGGATTAGCGAATGCTGTTGGAGTTTTAAAAGAAGAAATGCGTATTTTAGACTCATTAATTATGACAGCTGCAGATATGCATAAAGTTCCAGCAGGTGGGGCCCTAGCTGTAGACCGCGAAGGATTTTCAGGCTATATTACAGAGTTTTTATCAAATCATCCAAATGTTGAAGTGATTCGTGAAGAGTTAACAGAGCTTCCAGAAGGACCGACTATTGTGGCAACAGGTCCTTTAACGAGTGATGCTTTAAGTGAGACAATTCGTGAAATGACGGGGCAAGGATCATTTTATTTCTATGATGCGGCAGCACCTATTATTGAAAAAGATTCAATTAATTTTGATAAAGTTTATTTAAAATCACGTTATGACAAAGGAGAAGCAGCTTATTTGAATTGTCCAATGTCAGAGGAAGAATTTAATGCTTGGCATGAAGCTTTAATCACAGCTGAGGTCGTTCCAGCTAAGGAATTTGAAAAAGAAGTCTTCTTTGAAGGATGTATGCCGATTGAAGTCATGGCTAAACGTGGTCGTCAAACTGTTTTATTTGGTCCGATGAAACCAGTTGGTCTTGAAGATCCGAAAACAGGCCAAACACCATATGCTGTTGTTCAATTACGACAAGATAATGCAGCGGGAACGTTATATAACTTAGTTGGATTCCAAACCCATTTAAAATGGGGAGAACAAAAACGAATTGTTCAAATGATTCCAGGGCTTGAAAATGCTGAAATTGTCCGTTATGGTGTCATGCATCGTAATTCATTTATTAATTCACCTGTGTTATTAAATGCAACCTATCAATTTAAAGCAAGAGAAGATTTATTCTTTGCTGGACAATTAACAGGAGTTGAAGGATATGTTGAATCAGCGGCATCAGGAATGGTAGCCGGAATTAATATGGCGAAGTATATTTTAGGGGAAGCGTTAATTGAGTTCCCACGTGAAACAGCTATGGGATCAATGGCTTATTATATTACTCATACCTCACAAGATGGATTCCAACCGATGAATGCAAACTTTGGTCTATTCTTAGATTTACCAGGACGTGTGAAAAAGAAAGAGAAAAAAGCATTATATGCTGCACGTGCGATTGAAAAAATTAAAGAATGTGCTGAGTTAATCTAAAGATATTGAGGGTGAATAGGGGAAATGAGAAAGGTTATTGCTTTATGGGG
>NZ_CALIOS010000126.1:0-14576 GCF_938044715.1 uncultured Turicibacter sp. | reverse complement strand
AGATCATGTGTATGTAGGAAGTGAAGTGGGTCATCGAACGGATGGGATTAACATTCCAATGCATGCAAGTATTAGTGGAGATGTTGTTGCGATTGAAAAGAAATGGCATCGAAGTGGAAAACAAGTGTTGTGTGTTAAAATTCAAAATGATTTTAAATATGAAATGGATCCAAGCTGTGTACCACCCGCTGATTCAAGTGTTTTAAGTCGAGAAGACATTGTGGAGATGATCCGTAAAAATGGGGTTGTCGGGCTTGGAGGTAGCGGATTTTCAACGTATATTAAATACTTAAATCCAGAAGGAATCCATACTGTTTTAATTAATGGTGTTGAATGTGAACCGTATTTAACAACAGATTATCATTTTATGTTTGATCAACCAGAACGGTTCTTTGATGGAATTTCATTTTTAATGAAAGCAGCAGATGTTAAAAAAGGAATCATTGCCATTAAGAAAGGGAAAAAGAAATTAAAAGCTTTTTTAGAGCAAAAGATTGATGAGTATCAAGTTCGAGATCAAATTTCTGTTTACGAGGTACCAGATGCTTATCCACTCGGCTGGGAGAAAGTCTTGATTAAAACGATTACAGGTCGAGAGTATGATCGCTTACCTTCAGAACTTGGATTTACTGTTTCAAATGTTGGAACGGCTATTGCGACTTCATTTGCTGTTCGTGATAATCGGCCATTTATTCGCCGACTAGTCACAGTTTCTGGAGAAGGGATTAAACGTCCAGGACTTTACTATGTCCGAATTGGAACGCCGGCTAAAGAGTTAATTCAATTAGCCGGAGGGTATATTGATGATGCAGATGAAATTAAAATCATTGTTGGGGGACCGATGATGGGTGGCGTGATGAGAAGTGATGATTTTGTCATATCACGTGGGGTTAATGGAATTGTGGTATTACCAACGAAGAAAAAAGAGGGGCCCGATAAAGGCTTTGACCGAATTAAGGATATTTTATGGCCGAACTATAAAAAAGAGGTCATCATGGAAAAAGATGAACAACCGTGTGTGAGTTGCGGTCGTTGTACTGATCATTGTCCAACGGGATTACAACCTGTTTTGATTAAGGATATGGCTAAACTTAAAGATAAAGAGCGTCTCACTAAGTTAAATGCGAAATCTTGCGTAGAATGCGGGATGTGTACGTATGTTTGTCCATCGCATATTGAAGTGACAGAGTTTGTGCGACGAGCCAAACGAATTTTAAAATAAGAGGGGAAGAGAAGAACATGGCAAAAATCGCAAAATGGTCACCAACGCCACACTTACATAGTCGAAGTAGTACACAACAGATTATGTATGAATTTAGTGCCGTTTTAGGTGTGATTAGTTTAATTGCAATTAGCGTTTATGGTTATACCTTTGGAGGTGCCTATGCCCTAAAAGCTATATGGATGTTACTCGTTTCAATAATATCTGCTATTTTAACCGAAACCATTTTCTTTGCATGTGGTCGTCGATTTAAAGATGTTTATGAATGGTTAACGCTAATTGTAAAATCGTATTCACTTATTACCGCTATTTTATTAGCTCTTTGTTTGCCGATTGGAACTCCTTTAATGGTCGTTGCGATTGGTTCTTGTGTCAGTGTTTGGCTTGGAAAGTTAGTGTTTGGGGGCGTTGGTTATAACCCGTTTAATCCAGCACTGGTTGGTCGTGCCTTGGTCACGATTTCATTTGGAGGATTATTAACGACAACTTTAACACAAGTTGATGCCGTTACCTCGGTGACTCCTCTGGTGCATTTGGCGCAAAATCAATATATTGGGACGTATGAACAATTAACGGCTCCATATGGTGGACTAGTCGGTTTGTTAATGGGGACTTATGGTGGAGCAATTGGGGAGAGTATTTCATTTGCTATTATCATAGCCATGATTTATTTAGTGGTTCGTCGAATTATTGATTGGCGAATTCCTGCCTTTTATTTAGGAACCGTCTTTTTCATGACATGGATAGTTGGAGCAATGAATGGAGTGGCTGGGATTTGGTATCCGTTGTTTCATCTTTTAAGTGGAGGCCTTTTATTTGGAGCTGCGTTTATGGCAACTGACTTAGTGACCTCACCCGTTTCTAGAAAAGGGAAAGTGTTTTTTGGAATGGCACTTGGAATCTTAACGGTCATCATCAGACTGCTTGGAAATTACCCAGAAGGTGTGTTTTTCTCTATTTTAATCATGAATTTATTTAAACCTGTCATTGACCGAGGATTTATGGGACGAATGAATCTTCCACTTAAACGAGGAGAAATTTGTTTTTGGTTAGTTAGCTTTTTGATTGTTATTGGTATTGCTGTCTTAATTGGAATCATGATTTAAAGTGAGGTGAGACGTTGTGGTAAAAAAACCAATCTATTTAGCTTGTTTTTTGGCCGTTATTGGAATTATTTGTGCAGGATTAATTGCGAGTGTGAATACGATGACAGCCCCTATTATCAGTGAGCGTGAAAAAGCGGAAAAAGAGGCCACTATATTAGATTTTTTTCCGAGTATGACGCGTTTTGAAGAGTCAGATACATCGGAATCGGAAGAGTTTAAAGCGATTCAGGTGATTTATAATATTTATGATCAAGATAATGATTGCATGGGCCGAATTTATGAATTAGCGACGAAAGGTTATGGGGGCGATATTCAAATGTTCGTAGCCTATGATTTAAAGACAAAGGAATTGATTAATCTCCGCTATATTGGAACATTTAGTGAGACGCCTGGATTTGGGAGTCGGGTGAAAGAGGATGAGTTTTTATCTCAGATATTAAATAAACCGGTGGATGGCATGAGTATTGATACATTATCAGGCGCGACGATTACGAGTTCAGCGGTTAAGAAGGCGATTGATGAGGCGAATGCACATTTTTTAAAACATTAGAATTGGGGGGAAGAGGATGACGAAGAAGGAAATTTTGAAGCGGGGTCTCATCACTGAGAATCCGTTATTTGTTTTATTACTTGGAATGTGTCCTTCGCTTGGTGTCACGACATCTTTGCAAAATGCACTTGGGATGGGGTTAAGTGTTGTTTTTGTGTTACTTTTTTCAAATATTGTCGTGTCGTCAATTAGAAAATTAGTACCAGATGAAGTTCGAATTCCTGTTTTTATTGTGATTATTTCAACAGGTGTGACAATCCTTGAGATGCTTTTAAACGCGTATGTTCCATCACTTGCTGCAAGGCTTGGAATTTTTATTCCATTAATTGTCGTGAATTGTATTATTCTCGGACGTGCTGAAAGCTTTGCAAGTAAAAACAAGGTGATTGATTCTATTTTTGATGCACTTGGAATGGGGTTTGGATTTACGCTTGGACTTTGTGTATTGGCAAGTTTCCGTGAATTAATCGGTGCAGGAAGTTTATTTGGCGTTCAATTTTTACCCGAGTCGATTAGTATTCCAATCTTTATTTATCCAGCGGGTGCTTTTTTGGCACTTGGATTAATTATTGGAATCATGAATCAATATCGGATCTCTCAATCAAAAAAAAGAGTGAAACAGGAGGTGAAGGCGTAGATGGAAACTTTAGTTCCAATTGCATTGACTGCATTACTGGTTCAAAACGTTATTTTATCTCAGTTTTTTGGAATCTGTCCCTTCATTGGAGTTTCTAAAAAGACAGAGTCTGCAATCGGGATGGGATTGGCTGTCACGTTTGTTATGGTCGTTTCATCAAGTGTTTCATGGCTTGTTTATGAATATATTTTAGTGCCTTGTGATATGACGTACATGAGAACCATCACGTTTATTTTAGTTATCTCTTCTTTAGTTCAGTTCGTTGAGATGGTAGTTAAGAAGTTTTCACCGAAACTTTATAAGTTACTGGGAGTTTATTTACCACTTATTACGACTAACTGCGCTGTTCTTGGAATTGCCGTGTTATCGATTGATAATCAGTATAACTTAATAGAAACCATTGTGTTTAGCTTATTTTCAGCACTTGGATTTACGTTAGTTATTTATTTATTTTCTGTGATTCGTGAACGATTAGAACTTGCTCCAATTCCAGAAGCGTTAAGAGGGGTTCCGATTGCTTTAATTACAGCCTCGATTATGTCAATCATCTTCATGGGATTTGGAGGGATTGTTTGATGGCGCCGATTGTTTTATTTGTTGTCTTGGTGAGCATTTTTATGTGGACATACGTCATGAATAAAAGAACCGAAGCTCCAATTACAATAAACGAACAGACGTCTTGTCATCGTTGTTCGAATCATACTTGTTCTCATTATAAGGGGGGAGAAGAGTGAGTGCGATTTTAGTTCCTATTATAGTCATTGGAGGTTTAGGATTAGTACTTGGCGGACTGCTTGGGTTGGCGAACCTTTATTTAAAAGTTGAAGTTGATCCGCGAATTGAAAAGTTAATTGCAATGTTACCGGGATATAACTGTGGTTCATGTGGATTTCCTGGTTGTTCTGGTTTAGCAGAAGACATCATTGAAAATGGAGGTACCGTTAACTCATGTAAACCATGTAGTGCAGATGCTAAAGCTAAAATTAATGAATTTTTAAAAGAAAATAAAGGATAACAAAAAAGCCCCTTCGCTTTTGTTGATGCGATGGGGCTTTTTCAAATAATAGATCTCTATTTTTTGTTCGGAGTTAAACGTTCTTCTTATTACCCCACCAAAGGAGGAATAAAAACGTGTGGGGCCCCGCCTTTTTATTTAATCTAGTTTCGAAGAACAACTCCTCCATAAAGTTCCATCCACCTAACACCTCAAAAGGCGAGGCGGAGATGTCTGTTAACTTTTGTTCGGAGTTAAACGTTCTTCTCCACCTTTTTATTGTATAAAATTGTTTTTTGTATTACCATAATAAAGATAAATTAATATAGTTATACAAAAAACATTTCTACTAAAATATGATATTATCAATGTTTTTAATGGTTTTGTATTTTCTTTGATGTAATGTTTTTTAATGAATTTTGATTATTTGCCACCATTTTGCCACCATACTTTTATTTTGGTGGCAATTTTATTTGTTGAATTTTCTTTCGAATAATTTGATGGCATCTACTTCGCCTTCTTTTGTAACATGACTATATGTATCAAGCGTAGTCGTGATACTGCTATGACCCAAACGTTCTTGAATAACTTTTATATTAACACCTGCATTTAACAGCATAGTGGCGTGAGTATGTCTTAGTGCGTGGAATTTTAAGTCAACTCCTAATCTCTTACTCATTCTAGTCACTTTAGATGTAAGTGATTCCGGAGGAATAGGGGAACCGTCTTCATTGCAGCAGACAAAATCTTGTTCTGTATAATATACGTTTCCGTAAAAATCTTTATTAGATAGTTGTTGTTTTCTATGCTCTAAAAGAGCATTTACTAATTTATCTGTCATCAATAACGTACGATTACTAGATGCAGTTTTTGTTGGTGATAATTCTAATCCAGTACCAACTTTATTCAATAGTTGTTTATCGAAAGTTATAAGTTTATTTTCTAAATCAATATTATCCCATGTTAATCCTAACACTTCACTGCGGCGCCCTCCGACTTGAGTTGCGATTAAAAAAGGGATATAATAACGAGTGTCTTTTAAATCTTCAAAGATGGTATCTAAATCGTCCAATGAAACGATTGCTATCTTTTTTTCTTCGCTTTTTTTCTTCAACTCTAAACGATCTAGAGGGTTATAAGAGATAATCATTTGCTTAATTGCTAATTTAAAAATATTATTTAAGACTTTTTTTATTGCCGCTATTGTATTATTTGACAAGCTTTTTTGCTTTTCTGCAAAGAATTTTTGAAGTATTTCGGGTGTAATACTTGTCATTTTTATAAACCCTAATTCAGGGATAATGTGATTTTTAAGCATGCTATTGTATTGAACTAATGTGTTATATCGGCAAGAATTGCTAGCGACATTCTCATACCAATAATTCGAGAATTCTTGCAAGGTGTAACTAACATTATTTTGGACAAATCCTTGCTTTTCGTATTGTTGTAAAACTTCACGTAAGGCAGTTTCGGCTTCTTTTTTAGTTCTAAATCCACCTTTTTCTTTCTTCTTGTAAGTGCCATCTACTTTAATTGTAAAGTAATAGCTCCATTTCTCACCGCGTTTTCGGACTGAACCTTTCATTTTATCACCTCAATTTCATGATTTATAAAACAGGATAGGGTATAAACCTTATCCTGTTTTTCTATTCTGCTAATTTATATATTTGAATGTGGGTATCAGTATTAAAGTTTATTTGATAATTTTTATACTCAAACTTTATACCATGTGTAGAACGATAACTTTCAATAGCATCTTCTACACACTCGATCGTAACTTCCAATTCATCAGCAATCTCATTTGATGTTTCGAATCCCTTTTTCCAACAGTAAATCAGATTATCTAAAGTAACTAGCCGTTGGTTTCCGACTCGTCTAGCTATGTTTTCCTGTTTCCAATCTGAAACTGTTTTTTGTCTAATAATGTTGCCTGAACCTGTTTGGTAATGAGCAATCTCCTCGCTCAGTGTTACAACCTTTTCAGCGGTGGTTGTATTAGTATTGGCATTTATATAAATTGTTTCCCCTAAGCATAGTCCTTTTAAGATATCAGGCATATCCTTACTAAAGACATAATCTAATTTAGGATATTGATTCATTAATTCTTCTAGCTTATTCATTTAATACTACCTCTATTTTTTTCTCTTACTTTTTGCGAATTCAATGAAACGCAATACCTCTTCCATTTCTTCTTCTGTAAAATCATCATCCATGTGAGCAGCAATGACCATGGTTGGATCATTGTAATCTTCTTTTGGTTCTTCCTTTGCACTTTTTGAAAACTCAGTGACTTTAGTTTTATTCTGTTCAGCCAATTGATCCTTTGCGCAATTATACACACTTTGCTGTCTAGATTCGTCTAATCTTAACATAGTAGTAAGTGTATCAGCAATAATTTCATTTGTTTTGAATTCTGGACTAAGCTCTTCAGGAGAGATTCCTAATCCTTTGCATATTTTGAATATATTGTCTACAGTGGAATTCATCACACCTCTAGTCAAAATAGAGCGAATAGTGGAGTAGGGGATTCCTATATCGATAGAAAATGCTCGAATATTACCTGATTTCGCCTCTATAAGTCTTTTTAAAAACAATTCTCTTTCTCCACTTACATGTGAAGAAGGTTCTGATTCTTCATCTTCTATAGAGTTAATTAGATGGATACTTTCTTTGAATCTAGGGTCTATATCTTGCTTTTCAATTCCTAGCGCATCCGCTATTTTTTGTGTGTTTCCGGCGTTGATTGTTGATCGTTCCGCAAAGTATCCCGATAAAGTGGATGTTGGGATACCTGTCATAGCCGATAAATCAGCTTGGGTAATTCCTTTAGTATGTTTTTTTAGATTAAGTGAAATTTCTTTTCTTAGTTTTCTTTCAAATTCAGAAAGTGGATTTCTTGCCATTATATCACCTCTTTTCTTTTGATACATCGTTATTATAACGAATAAATTCGTTTAATACAATGATTAATTATTAAAAAAAACGAAAAAAATCGAATATAAAACGAATAAAGTCGTTGACAAAACGAATATACTCGTTGTAACATTGTGTCAGGAGGTGATAGAGTGATTGCTAAAATTCAAATTACACTTGAGGCAGCAAGAAGAAATATCGGATATACACAACAAGAAGCTGCGAAATTATTTGGGGTTCATTATCAGACACTGGCTGGTTGGGAAAAAGATAACTCGTATATGCCAGCCAGTGCTATCGAAAAAATCCCTAATATTTATCATATTCCTAAAGAAGTTATTTTTTTTGGAAGTAAAAACGAGTTTATTCGTTCTAAAAGGCGAGAATGTATTTGTTAATTTTATTAACTGCGAGGAGGAAAAGTAATGAACAAATTCAATATTAAACCTTTTCACTCAAAAGGTTATGAAAATGTAAACTTAGAAGTTAAAGGAACGCAAGAGTTCCTAGGTAAACAAATTCCAGTTATTTATGGAGGGTTTGGTAAAGGTCAGAAAGTAGTTTTAGCAAAAACAATTGCTGAAATTCATCAAGTAGAAGTTAAGTACATTAATAAATTGATTAATAACAATCGCACTCGATTTAAAGAAGGTATTGACGTAATAGACATAAAAAATTGTAGTTCTTCAGAAGAACCACAATTAAATCAACTAGGCTTCACTCAAATGCAAATCGCTAAAGCTAACAACATCTATTTATTATCTGAACGAGGATATGCAAAGCTAATCAAAATCATGGATAGTGATTTAGCTTGGGAAATTCACGAGCAACTTGTAGATGAATACTTCTCAATGAGAGAAGAAAGATTCAATCCATACGCTAACTTATCACCGGAGTTACAATCAATTATTATGCTAGATCAAAAGCAACAGATGCTAGAACAACAAGTTCAAACAGTTCAACAAAAAGTCAATGAAATCGAAGAAAATGCTAAGTTGGACCCAGCTGAATATAGTTTAGTTTCTAAACGAGTATCATCACGAGTGTATGAAGTTCAAAAAGAGCGTCAAATGAACTTAAATAAAAAACAAATTGGCGAACTTTTTAGAGCGCTAAACAGAGATATTCTTGAAATCACAGGAGTTAAGACACGTACACAATTACGTCAAAAGCATTTAGATATGGTGCTTGATTTCATTAATGATTGGTATCCATCAAGAGCAGCAATGTTTAATATTAATCAAATGAGTTTAGGGATTTAAGGGGTGAGAATGATGGGAGCTCAAAAAGAAAATCCAATTCCAATTCCACAACGTTTTGCAGTAACGTTGGAGGAGGCTGGTTATCTTATGGGGGTATCAGCTCAAACAATATCTAAATACATCAAGGCAGGATTGATTCGTCCATTGCGCCCTAATAACAACAGTATTCGTGTTCGAGTACAGGATGTTGAGGAGTTATCCGAGCGTATGGTTGGTCATGTTTTCGACGCTAACGAGATGATGTTAAAGCCTATCGAAGTATACGGAATTTAAGGAGGAAGAGAAATGAGTAAGATAAATATTCCGAGTTTTAAAATAAATGCAACTATGTATGGCGTTAGTGAAGCCTTAAATAAAGCAAACGAATTAGTTGATACATTAAAAAAAGCTAATTCATTAATAGAAGAATTAGCTAATTTAGATATTAGAGTTGATTTCGGTAATTCTAACGATTTCCGACAGGGGGATGATTGATGAGAAGTTTAGTTGTAATTAATTGTATGAAAATATTCATATAAGTTTTTAAAATATTGAAATCAAGTTCTTCATATTTCCGTTCATAATGGGTGTTATCATTTCCAAGAATTCTAACAACGTCAGCAGATGTGGTTAAATCGACATCACTTAGATAATCTTTGATGCAGATGTGTAACTTCTTTTTTGAAACTTCGCTTTCATCTTTTTTGAGTTCGTTAATCGCAAAGTCTTTGATTAGAATTTCAATAGCGTTTCGATACCCAGACCCAGCAAGTTCAAAACAATTATGATTTTCAGCAATATTTGCTTGACGATAAGCCTCGATGAATCTAGGAGATAAATCTTGAAGAAGAGGATGCAATGTTTCAGGCAACCTATTTGGATAAATATAATTCAATTCTAGTTTCTTAGTTTCGATATCCCCCAAAAATACAGCGAGAAAGATTTTATTACAATCAGGAGCTGGACATCTATATGTAATTCCCCAAAGTTTGATATCAGACGTATAAGAGAATGATTTGTAATCTGAAGTGTTGGGGAAAATTGATTTAGCACAATGGGGGCATACTGTCGGTTCTTCAATTGTATAAGAAGTGTTATTGAATGAACGAGATACGTATTTTGTAGACATAAAGACCTCCTTATTAAATGATAATTAAATTTTACCAAAGTTCTAAATGTAGAGGTGTCAAAATATGTCGAATATCAAGAAAATTCTAATAAAAAAAAGAGTTAAGCAAAGCGAGTTAGCTAAGGCAGTTGGTGTTTCAGGAACAACGATTTCTGACTTTGTAAAAGGTAAACACGATATAGCATCAAAAACACTATATCGGATTGCAAAATATTTAGACGTTCCAATGGAGGAACTAATCAAGGAGGAAATGAAATGAGTGAAAACAAAAAAACTCCCCAAGATGTGCTAGATCAAGAGGAGTGGAAAAAAGCATCTTATCCTTGCTTCGATGTGTTAGAAATTCCAATATCAGAATTAATTAACCGAAAGGATGAGATTTTGGATTTCTTAATTAAGCCTGTAGTTGATGGACACTTAATTAAAAACGCTGAATGTATAAGAGAAAATCATAAATATATTTTTACGATTTTCTACGAATGTCGTTGGTTATTAAAGATTTAAAAGTGTAGCCGCAAGCAGTATCGTAAATACACCACATCATGGTGGGATAAATTTTTAAAATCAATCGGAATTGAATGGAGGGATTAGAATGGAAGGTTATTTACATAATGGAAAGTTGTATTTGAACGTAACAAATATGCAAGATTTCAAAAGTCTAATAGAACAGGCGAAGGAAGAAGCAAAACAACTTAATAAAACAATTCAAAAGTTAGAGAATTTCCAATTTGAAATTAAGTTGAGTGAGGAGGAAAAGTAATGAATTCATCAGATAAGTTATCACAATGGATTGTTATCA
The DNA here is from genome assembly GCF_938044715.1 of uncultured Turicibacter sp. Lineage (NCBI taxonomy): Bacteria > Bacillati > Bacillota > Erysipelotrichia > Erysipelotrichales > Turicibacteraceae > Turicibacter > uncultured Turicibacter sp. Next base: position 3,985 of record NZ_CALIOS010000126.1, on the reverse strand, counting down.
TGTGTTTGTTATTCAGTGGATCGGCGTTAATTGGAACAATTATAGTAATGCTGCATTTAATGGGATATAAAAATTTTTTCTAATCATTAGATAATTAGCGAAAGTTCTAAATTAAATTTAAAGTTAATTTTGGTCGATTTAAGGGTGTTTTGGTTTACACTGGTGTTATTTATCGGATTTTAATTTCAAACGCCTTAAACAAAGAAAAACAATAAAATTTGGAGGGGTTAAACAATGGGAGTTATGGATATTCATACATCAATGGATAAAGTTGTTATATTTGGAATCTTGTTTGTAAAAGAGTCGAATACGGTTCAAATTCGCCCACATGGATCTTTAAAAGAAATTGTGAGATTGAACATTCAATCGATTGGAGAGTTACAACGCTTTGCGGTGGAGTGGTATTACAAGAATATTTACCACCAAAACTTTGGTGGAAGAGAAATGGCACCTTATGAGGTTGTCTTAAAGAATTATTAGGAGGTGCTGTATGACTTATTTGCTTGCAGTAGATGCAAAACTGAAAGATTTGATTAATGAAAAAATTGAAAATTGGGAAGAAGGTCAAAGTTGTACATTTAAATTCAGCTTTTCAGAGGTTGGATTGCTCCATGAACCATCAGAAAGCGACTTAGATACATTAGTTGCTGATTTTCCATACATTGAATCATTGGAAGTCGGAGAAGATGAAACTTTATTAGTCACGATTGACAAACATACGTTAAAAGCAGTGTATGAAGCACAACTTCAAGAATGGATTAAAGAAAGTGATTTGAATCAGTTTGGTCGCTATGATTATGAGGTGATTTAATGGCTGTTTATCGACAAGTCTATATTACATTTTGGCAAGATGAATTCATCTTGGAGCTAACACCTGAAGAAAAGTATTTCTATCTGTATTTAATGACAAATTCTAAAACATCGCAGTGTGGAATATATCAGTTACCGATTAAGGTTATGGAAATGGAATTAGGATACAACAGAGATACAATCATTAAACTTATTGAAAGATTTGAGCAATACGGAAAGATTGCCTATGATGAATCAACTAAAGAGGTAGCTTTGGTTAATTGGTTGAAGTTTAATCCAATAAATAACATCAATATTCAGAAGTGTGTAGAAAAGGAATTACAAGGAATTAAGAGCAACTTTTTAAAGGAAAAATATAACCCCCTTATAAGCCCCTTACAACCCCCTTGCAAGAAAAAAGAAAAAGAAAAAACAAAAGAAAAAGAAAAAACAGATAAAAAGAAAAATAAAAAGAAACCTGCTAACGCAGATTTCATCTCGCTATTTTCTTCTTATACAACAAATGAAAATCTAATTGAAGCATTAAGTTCTTTTGTTGAAATGAGGGTTTTAATCAAAAAGAAACCAACTGAACGTGCTATGAAGATGATTTTAAATAAATTAGACAAACTAACCCATTCGGATGAAGAAAAGGTTTTAATCTTAGAGCAATCCATTTTAAAAAATTGGACTGATGTTTACGAACTTAAAAATCAACAAAGGGGGAATATGAATGCGAGACCTATCACAACTAATGGGAATTACGATTCCAGCGGACTTGAATTGCTCTAATATGAGTGAACTTGAAAGAGTACAGCACTTTGTTGATGTAGATAATTCAACTATTGGAAGCTTACATCTTAAAGACGGATTCAATTGCGAACGATGTTTGAATCGCGGACACTATTGGGTAGTTAAAGAGTATAACAATACCTATATTCAAGAGATGAATCATTGCGAATGTAGGGAAATTCGACAATCAATTCACAACACTAGAGAGAGTGGAATGGGTGACTTACTGAAACATCGATTAGAACATTATCAAACAACAGAGGAATGGCAAAAAAGAATTTTAGACAAAGCAACGTCTTATTTAAAAGCAAATACTAATTCATGGTTTACTATTATTGGTCAAAGTGGGGCTGGTAAAACCATGATATGTTCAGCTATTGCATACGAGTTGTTACAGCGTTACAGACAAGTCAAATTTATCGCATGGACAGAATTTGTTGAGAAGCTAAAACGTATGAAGTTTGATGCAGATCGTGAGGATTATTTCAGTGAATATAGCAGGACAGAAGTCCTGTATATTGATGATTTATTTAAAGGGAGTCTTAATTATGATGATTCGGGCCGATTAAAAGTAAATCAGACAGATGTTAAGTATGCTTTCCAGTTGTTGAATGAGCGTTATAACAAGCGATTGGTGACGATTATCTCATCAGAGTTCTTGATTGATGATATTAAGCTTAATGTCGATGAGGCAATAGCAGGTCGCATTAAAGAACGCAGCACTAACTACTGTGTGCAGATTAAGAAAGATATGAATCGAAACTATCGCTTTAGGAAAGAGGAATTAATCTAATTGAAAAGTGGTGATAAGGATACTGTATAACAAAAAAAGAGCACAACTGCGCCAACAGTCATGCTCAAAAGAGATTTTATTTTGCCGGTAGAATCTCGAGGATATTATACAGTATGGACAAAAAATAATCAATTTATTTATGAAATATAGAAAAAGCTGTGGTGAAGTAGGTGTCACACCACAACTCTTTACCTATGGTAAATTGCTACGCTCGATGGATGAGGTGAAACCTCGTAGTTGTAGTATGGCACAATGGGGTCAGTTTATTCAATTCAATGATAAAAAATAGATATTTTAGGAGGATACGGATTATGGAACGTAAATTAGATGAATTAGGGAGATTAGTAATTCCAATGGAGTTCAGAAAAACACTAGGATGGGGTAAAGGTGTGCGTCTAAATATGAACATTGAGGGTGAGCGAGTAATTGTTACTAAGAGTGCAACTTGTTGCTCGTTGTGTGGAGCAAGAATGAATCTTAAAGATGTTAAAGGTGTAAAAATGTGTCAGCCATGTATTGATGAAATTAAAGTTGGAACATTTCGAGGTGTAGAGTAATGCCGAGGGAACTAAGAAAAACAGCGATGGATGCAATAGAGATGTTAAAAGGAAATGAAAATCTAACAATTGTAAGTTTCACTTTTGAAAAAACTCATGTTAGTAAGCGGGAGGATCATATCGAATTAGCACAAATGGTATCTAGGGAGATTAATGCTTTAACTATGTTCGAGGTTACTGGGGTGAATCAATTAGAAGTTTCAATTATTAGAAATTAGGTGGTTAGAAATGGGGAAGCATTTTGATTATAGCAAGATCATAGAGTGTCCCTACTGTACTAAGTTTTCTGATTATAACTATAACAAATGCCATTTAGGACAACAGGAAGTGATTAAGTGTGAGTGTGGTAGGAAGTTTGTTGTGAAGTGTGAGAAGTATGAATACTTTGATTGGTATGAATTTTTAGGCATGGAGGAAGAGGAATGAGTAAATATCCGAGTGTAGCTCAAATGATTGAGCTAAATAAAGAGTTTGATGAAAAGATTTTGTTAATCGTTGATAAGAAATTAATTTGTACATCTAATGACAAGGCTGTTGAACTGTATGGGGAAAGACAGGTCACACACTTGGATGTTTCATTAATGAAGAATTTTGATGGGGCAGGGCAAAAGGTCATGTTAAGTATGGAGGTAGAGTAATTAAATGGCTGTAATCGACATTAAATGCGAATGTGGGCATGGTTTCAAAAAGAATTTTAATAAAGAAGATGAAATTTTATTCTGTGAAGCGTGTGGGTCGTTAGTAATTAACGATCTCGCTTCCGAAGTTGAAGATAAGATTGATAGGGTTAATGAGATTAAAGCTGAAATAGCAAAACTAGAGGCTGAGAAGAAAAAGCTTGATTTAGATATTCGTATTGGATTAGAGGGTGCACCAATCGGAATTGGGAAGAAATATCAAGTCAAGTATTCAAGTTATGTCACTAAGCGTTTTGATAACAAAAAATTTAAAGAAGAACATGAAGAGCTGTATAACAAGTATACATATGAATCCCCAGGGGACAGAATCACAATCAAGGAGGTTTAAGTATGGAGGAAGTTAAAGTAGTAACAGA
>NZ_CALIOS010000125.1:0-6685 GCF_938044715.1 uncultured Turicibacter sp. | reverse complement strand
TCTCTTTATTTTAACGGGATGTGTGGGACGAGGAAATGAAATTTTACAACCGAGTGATATCCTACAACAAAGTTCTAACGAACAAGAATTGAGTCACCCTTTAGGGGCGTCCCAATTAACAAGTCAACATTCTGAAGAGGGACTTTTTTTGCAAACAGTTGAGAATGATTTATTTTATCTCGATCCAACGTTAGTACAATATAAGTTATCGGATCAAGTTAGTTATTTTGATTTTGATAAAGCAACGAACACGATTAAAATTCAAAAGAAGGATAATCGATGGATTGTTTGGTTTTTAGAAAATAAAAAACCGCAATTTGTTCCAGCTGCAAGCGATTTGAAAATCCTAGGTGAGAGTCATCAAATTGTTTATAGTGGATTAGAAAATCAAAATTTATATTTACTTGAAGATGAAGAGTCAAATATCTTATTTGAAGGAACGGTTAAACTATTTGATACGACTTTGAATGGTCAACTCATTATTGTACAGGATGATCAAGATACCTTAAGAGTTATTAATCACGATGGAAAAATTATTTATGAACAACCATCTGTGATGGCTTATCGTTTCGAAAAAGCTAATCAGAGCATGATGATTTGGGCAAAAAATCAAGGGATTGTTGTGAAACTAGCTGATGACCGTGCCATGACCTATAAAGTGATTGATGAGGTAACAGACTGGCTAATGTTTCCAACTTATAGTAAAAATTTCGAAACTATGGTCTATTTTTCAGAGTTAAATCTTGAAAGTGGAATGGGGACGATGACGGTGATGTCTTCGCTTAATCCTGACCCGATCCATCTTGCCAATGTCATCAATTATTCGATCATGACTCAAGGAACATACGTTTATTATTTAACAGATAAAAGTGAATTGTATGGATTAGATGTTGAATCTTCTGACGTTACTTTTTTAGGGTCTAATGTGGGACAAATAAATATTGACACTGAATTAGATTGCGCGACATATAAAAGTAATGATGACTTATACTTAATTGATCGAAATCATCAAGTACAAGTCGTAGCACAGGATGTTTATCAATATGATTATAATGGGACGCATGTTGCTTATATGAATTCAATTAATGACTTATATTTAGAATATAAAGGCTTAACAACAAAAATTGATGAATCTGTTTCAGGGTTTGCTCTAGGTAATCAAGGGGTCTACTATCATAAAAAAGGGCAGATTTACTATAAACCCTTTGAAGGGGTAAAAGAAGTGATAGTTGATCAAAGTGGACACTATAAAAATATCTTCTTTCATAACACTCAATTGTATCAAAAGGAAGTGGAGTTAACAGCTATTACCGGGTATTGGATGGTTGAGGTTGATGAAATTCCGATAATTTATTATTTTGATTCTGAAGGTCACATCGAGATGATGAAACAAGAAGAGGGGCAGTGGAGTTATCTAAGAGGACAGTATGAGGTTTTATATTCCGCTGGAACCGTGATGAACCTTTATGTGAGGTATTTGAATGGCTTAGAAAGTTATCTGACTCTCTCCCTATTAGATTCTAATACGTTGCAAATTGCAGAAAATGATCAAATAAATGATGTCGTGGCGGTGACTGAAAAAGAAGCAATGTCACTTATTTCAAAATTAGAACCATTACCAACGGAAACAGAGTGAAGCAGTTCCCATGTAGGGGACTGTTTTCTTTATCTGAACAGGAGGGATCCTATGAATGAATGGATTTTGAAATATATGGATTATTTAAAGTACGAGAAGCGTTATTCTGAGCATACCTTATTAAATTATGAGCGAGATGTAAAAGAGTGGTTTAGTTTTTGTCAACGAGAAGGAATTAACGAGTTTGAATTTGATTATTCCGATGTGAGAAGTTATTTGAATGATTGTTATACGCACCAATTATCAAGAAGCACGATGAGTCGTAAATTATCATCATTGCGTTCCTATTATCAATTTTTATTAAAAGAAAAACAGGTTAAACAAAATCCATTTTTAATTATGAAAGGCCCTAAAAAAGCAGAAACGTTGCCTCAGTTTTTATATGAAGAAGAATTACAAGCCCTTTTTGATAGTATTGATCAAACTTCAATTCTTGGATGTCGTAATTATGCTTTGTTAGAATTATTATATGGAACGGGAATTCGAGTTTCTGAGTGTTGTCAGATGAAGCAATCCCAATTAAATGTTGAGCTTGGAACGGTTTTAATTCATGGTAAAGGTGGGAAAGATCGTTATGTTCCAATTGGCGAGTTTGCAGTTGAAGCAATCGAGGCGTATTTACAAAGAAGCCGCCCTCAATTATTAAAGAAATCTAACCTAGAAACCGATGTATTATTTTTAAATCACCTTGGAACTCCTTTAACAGAAAGAGGTGTTCGTGATATTTTGAGTCGAATGACCAATCAAACCGCGAAACATATTAAGGTGGCTCCTCATATGATACGTCATACGTTTGCGACGCATTTGTTAAACAATGGGGCTGATTTACGCTCGGTTCAAGAATTATTAGGCCATGAAAATTTATCGAGTACGCAAATTTATACGCATGTTTCAAAAGAACATTTACGACAAGCTTATGCATTGGCTCATCCCCGTGCGAGAAAAGATAGGAAATAAAATAAAATAATTGGGAATAAGTGTTAAACCTTAAGTAAGTTTGATATAATGAAAAGGTATATGAAGAATGGAGTGAGGCGGATGTTGATCTTAGCTAGTTCAGTGTTAGGAATGTCTTGTACATGGCTTTGGTTAATTGTTGCAATTGTATTTGGGGTAGTTGAAGCGATGACGCTAGGGATTATTTCAATTTGGTTTGCAATTGGAGCATTAATCGCGATGTTGTTTGCCTTTGTCATCGATTCTTTCTTTATTCAATTAATAATTTTCTTGTGTGTGTCTTTAATTTTAGTTTCAACCACACGTAAAGTAGCAGTTGAAAAGCTTAAAATTGGACAACATAAAACAAATGTAGAAGAGTTAATTGGAAAAGAAGCGATTGTTGTCAAAACAATCTTACCTCATGAAGCAGGTGAAGTAAAACTTGAGGGGAAAGTTTGGCGTACAGTATCTGATTCAAAACAAACGTATGAAGTAAATGAGATTGTAACAGTTTTACGAATTGAAGGCGTTACGGTTATTGTAAAATAAAAAAGCGATAGGAGATGGATTTATGTGGATTTTTGTAGTTTTGATTTTTATTGTCATTATTTTAATTGCATCGAATATTAAAGTAGTACCCCAAGCGAATGCGTATGTTATCGAGCGATTTGGAGCTTATGCTGCCACTTGGAATGTTGGTTTACATGTTAAAATTCCAATTATGGATCGTGTCGCGAATAAAGTCTTATTAAAAGAACAAGTTATTGATTTTAGACCACAGCCTGTCATTACAAAAGATAATGTAACGATGCAAATTGATACCGTTGTCTTTTTCCAAATTACGGATCCTAAATTATTTACTTATGGGGTTAGTAATCCATTTGCAGCAATCGAAAATTTAACAGCAACAACTTTACGTAATATTATTGGGGAGTTAGAATTAGATGAAACATTAACATCACGTGACATTATTAATACGCGTATGCGTTCTGTTTTAGATGAAGCAACGGACCCATGGGGAATTAAAATTAATCGTGTCGAAGTTAAAAATATTGTTCCTCCACAAGATATTCAGGCTGCGATGGAAAAACAAATGCGTGCAGAACGTGAACGTCGTGAAAAAATCTTGCAAGCAGAAGGAGAAAAAACATCTAATATTTTACGTGCAGAAGGGTTGAAAGAGTCTCAAATTCTTGAAGCAGAGGCGCGTAAACAGGCGATGATTTTATCAGCTGAAGCAGATAAGGAAGCACAAATTAGACGTGCTGAAGGGGAAGCAGAGGCGATTCTTAAAGTCCAAGAAGCCACAGCTGAAGGACTTCGTATGTTAAATGCATCTTGTCCAACAAAAGAAGTATTAACGATTAAATCATTTGAAGCATTAGCACAAGTTGCAGATGGAAAAGCAACGAAATTAATTATTCCATCAGAAATTCAAAATGTCAGTGGTTTAATTGCGTCTTTAGCAGAAACAACAAATTTAGTTAAAGAGGAAGACTAATATTCATGAAACGTATAGGGAATGGCTCCTTATACGTTTTTTATTTTTATCGGATGAGGTTTAACTGAAAGTTAAATACTAAATAAGGACAGCAATGATAAAAATTCGACGCATATGATTAGGAAAAAAACGTCGAGCGTGCTATGATGGAAAAGCACTTCTTTTTAAAAGAGAAATAGTTGCAACTTTTAAGAAAATCAAAGGGTGAAAATATGGAAAAAGAATACATACAACTAAATAATGAACTGATGCAAAAACAAAACGATTTTTATCAATTAGAAAAAGATCACTTAGCCGTGGAGGCTTTTTTAATTGAGGTGAAGTCGAAAATGAAGACCTTTACGTCGGAGAAAGAACGTTATGAATGGCTGATTGAGCATCATTATTATGAAAACTTTTTTAAGTGGTATCACATTGAAGAGATTGTCATGATTAAAGAAAAAGTTTTTTCTTATCAGTTTAAGTTCCAGTCTTTTATGGCAGTATCAAAGTTTTATAAAGATTACGCTCTAAAAACAAATGATCATCAATATTATTTAGAATATTATGAGGACCGTATCGTTGCAGTTGCCTTATATTTAGCACAAGGTGATGTGAATAAAGCATTCGAATTTGCAATTGCGATGATTGAACAACGCTATCAACCAGCGACACCGACATTTTTAAATGCAGGAAAAGCACGACGTGGTGAAATGGTGTCATGTTTTTTACTTGAAATGGATGATTCCTTAAACTCGATTACTTATAATTTAAATACCTCGATGCAACTTTCTAAAATTGGGGGCGGTGTTGCCTTAAATTTATCGAAATTACGTGCTCGAAATGAGTCAATCAAAGAAATTGAGAATGCGGCTAGTGGGGTATTGCCTGTGATGAAGCTACTTGAAGATTCATTTAGTTATGTTAATCAGTTAGGGCAACGACCAGGGGCTGGAGCAGCTTATTTGAATGTCTTCCACTGGGATGTTGAGGAATTTTTAGATACTAAAAAAATTAATGCGGATGAAAAAAGTCGTATTCAGACATTATCAATCGGCTTAATTGTTCCGAGTAAATTTATTAATCTAGCGAAAGAAAATCAACCGATGTATGTTTTTGCCCCACATACGGTGTTTTTAGCGACTGGAAAGCATTTAGATGATTTAAATTTAGATGAGGTGTATGATGAATTAGTTCAAAATCCGGCAATCAAAAAACGTCAATTGGATCCAAGGAAATTATTGACGCATATTGCAAAAATGCAATTTGAATCTGGGTACCCATACATCGTCTTTAAGTCAAATGCGAATGCTGCCCATCCTTTAAAGGAAATTGGACAAATTAAGATGTCAAATTTATGTACAGAAATTTTCCAATTACAAGAAACTTCAACCATAACAGACTATGGGGAAGAAGATCAAATTCGACGTGATATTAGTTGTAATTTAGGATCTTTAAATATTGTGAATGTCATGGAAAGACGAGCGCTCAAAGAAAGTGTTTATGCTGGGATGGATGCTTTAACAGCGGTTTCGAGCTTGTCTCAGATTAAAAATGCGCCAGGCATTCAAAAAGCAAATGAAGAATTAAATGCTGTAGGTCTTGGAAGCATGAATTTACATGGATACTTCGCCAAAAATAAAATTGCCTACGAAAGTGAATTAGCAAAGGAATTTGTTCGTACTTATTTCATGATGGTCAATTATTATTCAATTGAGCGTAGCATGCAAATTGCAATGGAAAAAGGTCGCTCATTTATTGGATTTGAAAAATCCGATTATGCAAGCGGTGAGTATTTTAAGTTATATTTAACAGAGGATTTTACGCCTAAATCTGATCGTGTGAAGGAGCTATTTCACGAGATGGTCATTCCAACTAAAAATGATTGGGCTCACTTAGCTAAAAGTGTCAAAGAAAACGGAATGTATCATGCTTACCGTCTGGCAATTGCCCCAACTCAAAGTATCGGGTACATTCAAAATGCAACGGCAAGTATTTTACCTGTGGTGGATTTAGTGGAACGTCGAACTTATGGAAATGCGACAACGTATTATCCAATGCCTTATTTAGCAGAGGATAATATGTTCTTCTATAAATCAGCCTACCGTATGGATATGATGAAGGTTTTAGAATTAATAGCTCAGGTACAACCTCATATTGATCAAGGGATTAGTACGACACTTTATGTTGATAGTCATACCAGTACACGAGAATTAGTGAGATATTATTTATATGCCCATCATCTTGGGTTAAAGAGTTTATACTACACGCGTACCAAAAATCTATCATTTGAAGAATGTACGACTTGTTCTGTTTAATTCAAATTTAGTTAGTAAAGGACGATTATAATGAAGAAAATATATCAAGCGGTCAACTGGAATGCGCCAGATTATCAATTTTATGATGATTTATATTTAAAACAAACGGAACAATTTTGGCTACCAGAAGAAATTCCGGTTTCAGAAGATAAATCTATTTGGGATACATTAGATGAAAATATTAAACTGACTTACGAGCGTATTTTAGGTGGGTTAACCTTGCTTGATACAGAGCAGTCAACAGGGATTCAAAAAATTGCTGAGAAATCAGATAACTTATTTATTAAAAGTATTTTAGCTTTGTTTGCCGGT
>NZ_CALIOS010000124.1:0-19117 GCF_938044715.1 uncultured Turicibacter sp. | reverse complement strand
TTACTATAGGCCTCTTCTACAAGCAGTTGATTCACCTCAATGACCTGATTCTTTGCTTCTTCAACGATGTAGGATAAATGTTCAAATGGTTTCTCACTCTCCACGACATACGTTACATATAAAAACTGTCCATCACTAAAAATTTCCGACAACGTCATCGCAATTCCATTCGAATAGGCGGTTTCATTCACTGATGTTGCATACTCTGAATAATTACCTGGGAAGTACAAATTCTTTTCAATTGACTCAAAGACATTACCAATAACTGGTAACTTAGAAGCTGCTGCTGGATTCGTGAATCCAAGTCCTAGTGTAATCGTAAGCCCCGCTGCTAATCCTACTCCTACCTTTTTCACACGTCCTAATTTCTTTGTACGTTTCATCATCATCGCCTGCTTAACTCCTTCATTAATCACATCGTCTAATTGATTGGGTAAAGAAATCTCATCATATTTATTCATTAAAACATCCTCCCTTTAATAAAACATTTAACTCCTCTTTCGCGCGTCTTAAATGACTTTTTACGGTATTTAGCGGTAACTCCATCAAATCGGCTATCTCTTTTTCTTTATAATCATTAAAAAACTTTAAAATAATTACCATTTTATACTCAGGCCGTAATCGATCCATTGCTTCATACAAATCTAACTTTTGTTCAATCGAAATTCCTTTGTTAACCTCCTGAATATCAACCTGATCTAATAATGGCATCACATCCTGCTGCTTCTTGATTTCCTTTAAAGCCACATGAATCAAAATTTTCGTCATCCATGTCTTAAAATAATCGGGATTCTTTAATTGATGAATCTTCATCAATCCTAAATAGGTCATCTCCCCAACAATATCAAGGGCTACTTGTTGCTCCTTCACATAACTAAAGGCCATTTTATAAAAATAGGCTTTATGACGCTTAAGTAGTTCACCATAAGCATCATGATCTCCTCTTATCGCCTTTTTAGCTAACTGCCTCTCACTGACTTCCTCTACTTTTTTAACCCAAGGTATTACTAATACACGATCCATATCCTACGCCTAACCTTTCTTTGATACCATGCTATCATAATTGACACCTATTAGAGAGATAAACAGGATAAAAAGTTGCAAGAAAATAAAAAAAATAACCATTCACAAACCGAATGATTATTTTGAGTGATTTAAATGATGCCCAATCGCAGCTCCACCAAAATAATTGATTAAGCAAGCTAAGACGCCTGGCATTAACACAAATAATCCAGGCATGAAAAGGACTAAAAGACTTAATCCAATACTCCACAAGAAAATAAAAAGAGATTGAAGAAGATAAGCATGTGACATAAAGAGAGCATTTTTTAAAAGTTGAAAAATTGATGTTTCATAACGTGAGAATAATAAGAGAATAAAGGCCGTTAAGACGACAAGTTCAAAAATTAGGATAATGATAAACAGCCAGGCAAGCGTCATTTTTTGCAGTAATGAACGATATCCGATGAATAGATAAAACAAACTTCCAAACCAAAAAATTCCGAGAATAAGAAGAAGCGGGAATGACATTTTAAAGTTTTGACGATAACTTTTATAAAAATCAGCACCTACTTGAATCTCTTCCCCTCTTAGCTTTTTCCCGCAAACAAATAAGAGCGCCGTTGTTGAAGTCACGATTGTTACAATTGGTAAACATCCCACAAACCATAAGACACTTAATAACATTAAATCATATGCGTCTGCTAACATTTTTCCAAGAGGCCGATCTGCATTAAAGATTCCCATCCTAATCCCCCTAACACTCAATGGCTTGTTCTTGACGTAATTCTTCAACTGCTTTTTGACGAACTAAAAACTTATGAATCGAATTTCGAATAAAAATACTTCCGGTTAATCCAATCGCTCCTGGTAACACAATCACAATCCCGGGTACAAGCAGCAAGCAAAAAATGATAGCGATGATTAAACCAAACGCTTTAATCGACTCAATAAAATAAGCATGTATAAATAAAAATGAATTTCTAATAATTTGGATTGTACGAAGCTCATATTTAGCTAAAAGTGCACACATATAAACACTCATCATCACTACCTCAAAAGCTAAAACCAACATGACCACAACTGACCCATTAAAGCCTTCTTTTAAAGCGGAAAAACTCATCATAAAGTAAGTTAACGTCCCATACCATAAGATGGCTAAAATCCCGGTAATCAAAAAAGATTGTTTAAAATTCTCTTTATAGCTTTTAATAAATTCAGAAATTATTTTAGGCTCATCTTGTTTAACCTTTTTCCCACAAACATAAAATAAAGCCGTTGTTGAAGCCCCAATCGTTACAAGCGGTAAACTTCCAATAAACCATAAAATTGATAAAACAGCGATATCGCTAATCGCATAAATCATTTTAAAGAATAGATTATCATCGTATTGTGATGCCATAAAAATCCCCCTCCTGTTTTTACTCTTTCATTATACCTTAAGATAAATAATTTGTAATCGTTTTTATTCCAATTTTAGGTTTAAAAAGAGTCTAAATTAGAGATTTTTACATATACTAATAAGGAAGTAGGGAAATCGTTCGTAAACGTCATTCGTCTCTTAGGTAAAGAGCTCCTTTTTCACTTATATTTGATTTTTTCAAATGTAAACATCCAAAAGAATGATTTCTCTTTCACAACACGCTAGAATGAAAAGTTGAACTGATATCAGTTCAACTTTTTTCATTTTCCACCAAATTGTTCTATTTTTCTCAACGTGTGAATAGACTATAAAGAATGAACAGAGACCCTGATTCATTCAACTTGAAACTCTCCTTTTCTTTTAATAAGATTTTCTTTACTCTATAAAAAAATATCCGGTGAGGCTTAATCACCGGATATTTTTTATGATTCCATCTGTCTATTTTTTATAAACTGCCAGTACAATAAAGCAAGAATTAAACTTAAGAAACCACCGACAAATTTAGAAACAATGAAGGCTGTACTTATATGGGGAGTCATGGAATTTACAAAAGCAAGCTGTCCTCCAAAAACGAAGGCACCACTAATACATAAAGCCGAACAAATTAATTTACCCAATTCATCCATTTCATGAAAACGACTAAAGGCCAATAAATTACTAACAAGATTACCAATCATTGCACTGATGCTCACATCATTAACCCCAATCCATCTCCCTATCATCGCTAATTGAGAGTTAAAGAAACGATAAATAATTTCTAGCAAAGAATACGCACCCGCAATAAAGATTCCAATGCGTACAACGATTTGAGCCCCTTCTGCCAGCGAGGCCATTCCTTTTACAAATTCAACACCTGAAACAGCCTGGGCACCTGCAATCATCAGTCCGATTAAACTCATCCAAACCACAACCCGACTTAATAGATTAAAGAATTTAATTAATGATAAGGGCCTCACTAAAATTAAAGTCGATAAAATGATAACCCCAACAAATAACGGAATCATATGACGAAATAGTATTAAACCCTCAATTCCTGCTATGATTCCACCAACAAAGCATCCAAATGGGATGGCAATCATTCCAAGAACCATTCCTTTTAAAAAGATAGGAATATCTTTTTTAGGAATCATTCCAAATGCCACCGGAATCGAAAAACTAATCGTTGCACCCAGACCTGATGCAATCACCATTCCTGAAAATTCTCCCATTAAAGTGGAATTTGCTAATTCCATTGATAATTGATATCCACCCATATCACAAGCTAAAAAAGTTCCAATTAAAATAGAGGGATCCATTTGAAAAAGAGTCGCAATTGGAGTCAACACCCGACTTAATACATCTGAAAAAACAGGCGCCAATAAAAAAATTCCAAGCATATTCAGCGTTAAAACACCTATTGACTTAATCCCTCTTTCAAAACATTCGCCTAAACCCATTCGGTTTCCCATCATAAAATCAAGGCCACCAATCACAAAAAAGATTGCCACCACATAAAAAATTAAATCTGTTATCACATCTATCCACCTTCTATCTTAACTTTTTATATTCCTTCTTCACTAATTTAACATTAATTGTAACAAAAAGAAACAAAACAGGTCTTTGTGAACTTTCACAAAGACCTTTTAATTAAGAAATTTTTTGATTAAATTTTTTCCAACTAAGCTCTTGCATTTTTGAAAATTCTTGACGCTCTTGCTTAAATAAATTTGGACTAATTCGATAGGCATAAGCTTGTAGCATTTTCCCATCTTCCGTCACAACCTCTACAATATCTCGATTGTACATGTTGCTTGGATTATTTTTTGAGATATATCCTTCAATTTCATCTAATGGTTTTAAGACTTCGTGGAGTTCGTTGACATAAAAGAGTTGTCCTTCAATCCAATGTTCGCCCGGCATTAAGGCTGGATAATCTTCTTTTTTATAATAATATAAAGTGCCTTTTACTTTGGCATTTTCAACATGCGTTAAGTTGTCATGTAAAACATCAATATAATTGCGCTCTCCAACCATTAGTGTTCCGTAAACAAAGATGGGTAACACAGTTTCTTGATGTTTTAGCATACAGCTCCTCCTGTCACTTTAACATCTTGATCAACGTTAATTCCTGTTTCAATTAAAATCGTTAACCCTGTTACAATATCTGCTACAGACATCGATGGCATTGTTGGCTTATCAACTGTTTGCATTGGGACATAAGGAATATGAACAAAGCCTGCTTTTAAAGAGGGTTGTTGCGTCGCTGCAAAATGTAAGGCTCCATACATGATATGATTACATACAAATGTACCAGCTGTATTTGACACAGCAGCAGGAATCCCGGCTGCTTTCATATTTTGAACCATTGCTTTAATCGGTAACGTTGCGAAGTAAGCAGCAGGACCTTCTGCAAAAATAGTACGGTCAATAGGCTGTGCTCCCTCGTTATCTGGAATACGCGCATCATCTTGATTAATCGCGACACGCTCAACTGTAATATTAGGACGACCACCTGCTTGACCAACACAAATAACCATATCAGGTTGTTCCTCTTTTAATGTTTGATAAAGAACCTCAATACTTTTATCGAATACTGTTGGAATCTCTTTTTTGATAATTTGAACCCCTAAAATCTCATCTGGTAATTGCATCACAGACATTAATGCTGGATTAACGGGTTCTCCACCAAATGGATCAAATCCTGTCACTAAAACTTTTTTCATAACATTCATCCTCCTAATCGACAACTAGATGCAAGTATTTATTAGAATGCCAAGAATCGCATTAAAATAATATGGATAATTAACATGATGATAGCAAATGGTGCTTGAGCTTTAATGACACCATATTGATTTTTCAATTCTAAAATAGAAGCCGGCACAATGTTGAAGTTTGCAGCCATTGGCGTTAATAATGTTCCACAGAATCCTGCTGTTAAGGCTAACGCACCAGCAATTAATGGATTAGCACCTAATGCAAAGACGAATGGAACCCCAATTCCAGCTGTAATAACTGAAAAGGCTGCAAAAGCATTTCCCATAACTGCTGTGAACACTACCATTCCAACACAGTAAGCAATTACACCCAACCAAATATTCCCTTCTGGGATGACTTGACTTACTCCACCTGCAATGACATCTCCAACACCTGCAACTGTAAATAATGTTCCAAGCGCTGCTAAAATCTGAGGTAAAATAGCTGTTGGCCCAACTTGACTTAATAAACGAATTGACTCATCGTTTGCTTCTTTAACATTTGATTTAGAAATAAAGAACATCACGATTAAAGCCCCGATTCCACTTAACCCAATCGCATTGTAAGATCCTAAATTTGTAAACTGTGCAATGACGAATGCTAACACAGCTAAAACTAATGCTGGAACAAATAATTTGTTTCCAATTTTTTCAGCTGAATCTAATTTAAACTGTTCGCTACTTGTTTTAAAGCTTCCCACTTTAACTTGTTTCGTTGCTGATAAAACAGCCATCGCAATAATTAATACCCCAACGATATTCGCTGGAATCCAATCACCAAAAATAAAGATAATTCCAAGGATTGACCAGAATAATGCCGTTCCTACTTTCGCCTGTTGCTCGTTAGAACGAAGGGCAAACACAGATAAAGAAATACAAACTAAACCGATAATCGCATAAATGATCGTTAATAAAACATTAGTCATTAGTTATTCCCTCCCTTTTTAGACACCACTTGATATTTGTTTTTGAATTTTTTCTCATTCATTCTAAATTGAATAATACCAAGTACTAAGGCAATAATCGCAATCGGTAACGTTGTTAGGGCAATGGTAATCGGTCCTTGCTTAGCATCAACTGTATACCCAAGCTCATTTAATGATCCAACAATTAACATAACCCCTGGAGCCCCAATGAATAAGTTTTGACCAAAGAAGTTTCCATAGTTTTCTGAAGCGGCTGTTAATCCTTTAATTGATTCAACATCTTCTTCTTTAAAATCTTTATATTGAGATGTTGCAGCTCCCTCTGCCATTGGTAAGAGTAATGGACGACCAAACTGCACATGTCCTGACATACGAATACTTAAAGCAGCCATAATTAAGCGGAATAATAAATAAATAGATAAAACTCCATCCGCTTTTGCATTTTTAATTTGACCAATTAACCAAGCGGCGCGCTCTTTTAAACCGTAACGTTCCATTAACCCAATAACTGGTAATGTGATAACGAATAACGTCATAAAACGGTTCGATACAAAGGCTTGTCCTAAAATCGTTAAAATTTCATTAAAATCTAAGCCACCTACAAATCCTGTCACGATTCCTGCAATAACTACAATAGCTAATGTATCAATTTTTAACATAAAACCAATGACAATAATTAAAATACCTACTAAACTAAACATAACCTTCCTCCTTTTACTTCATTGCCATCCAAATAAAACATTCTGTTTTTTTGTCATGTCTCAATTATAACACAAAAATGACACAAATACGCCTTTTTTCGACATTCCTTTTATTGGAATTTAATTTTAATGCAATAAAAAAGTTAAATTATCTTTTATAATTTAACTTTTTTTCTGATTATTTTTTAAAATAGGCTCGACTTCCATTGGAATCCATTTCAACAACAAGCTTAGCAGGAATCCGTTCTTTTAACTCATTTACATGTGAAATCACTCCAATTAAACGGCCATAATCTTGTAATTCCATTAAAATATCAATCGCTTGATCAAGTGACTCAGAATCTAATGTTCCAAATCCTTCATCGATAAACATCGTATCGAGTTGAATGCCCCCTGAATTTTGTTGCACCGTATCTGATAATCCGAGTGCAAGTGCCAATGAAGCTTTAAAACTTTCTCCTCCAGATAACGTATTAACGGGACGTTTTTTACATGTATGACTATCATAAACATCTAAATCCAGTCCTTTACGACCTCCACCTTTGACCTCTTCTCGTCGTAATAAATAGTATCGACGTGCTGTCATTTTTTCAAGGCGAGAATTGGCAGCCTCTAACACATCATCAAAATAACTAGAAAGCACATACGTTTCAAATGACATTTTACCGCCACTTTTTCCATTTGCAAGATCGGCAAGTTCTCCAATGACACGGTATTCCTCTTCCCGTTTTTGAATGAGTCGATACTGACGCTGAATGCTCTCTAACACATCTTTATTATGCGCTTTAATTAAATCTTTGGCATTCATTTCTTTTTGAAGCAACTCTTTTTGATCACTTAAATGTCGAATTAACTCTTCTATTCTTGAAAGTTCAACCGGTGCCAAATCTTTTAGTGATTGCTCAAGCGCGATTAACTGACTTTGAACCCCTTGTAACTCTTGCTCATATGCTTTAACTTGAGCTTCTGACTGCATGATTTCTTGCATCGAGCATTTTGATAATTGATATTCTTCAACCGATGTAAAATCAGTCCTCAACTGCGTATCAAAAAGTTGCTTCGCTAATGTTAACTCACTTTGATAATGAGTCATTTGACGCTCAACTTCTAAAATTGTGGCCTTTGTTGACGCCATCTCTGACGTTAACAGCTGATACTGAGACTGTGCCTCACGAATATGTTGCTCTAACTGATTTCGCTCTTGCTTTACCTCATGTAACTTTGACTTCACCATCAAATAATCTTGATATGGTTTTGGAATAGCATCAAGCATTTCAATCACAACTCGGCGAACCGATGATAAATTTGCCACTTGCTCTGCTAATTGATGTTCAGAGGCTTTCAAATCTTGCTCCAGTAGCTCCTGTTCTTCTTTTTGTCTGATCAACCTGTCAATCTGTTGCTCTAATGCTTGCCCTTTCAATTTAATCTCCTTTAAAGTCTGTGATTTAAACTGAATACGTTGTTGAATCTGCGTCATTAACATCTGTATGAATGACTGACTTATCTCCTCATCTTCTTTAATTAACTGATGCCCAACTAACACTTGAACTAATTCATCAATTGAACGTTGCTCTTCTTTTAAAGTGGCTGCAATTCCCGCTACTTTCTGTTCAAGTAACTGATGCTCTTGTTGTTTTGATTCTAGCATTAAACGTCTTGCTTCAAGCTCCTCCTTACTTAAAATAGGTTCATCGCTTGTTCGAGGATTAGGATGTTCAAGTGACCCACAAACTGGACACGCCTCTCCTACCTTTAATTCATTCGCTAATCGAATCGCCGATGCATGAATAAACAACGCGGCCTGATGCTCATAATCAGCTTTTAATGAGTCTAATAACCCCTGACTTTTCGTTAGCTGATTCATCGTATACTGATAATTAGCCTGATTTTTTAATAGACGCTCATAGCGTGTCAATAACTGCCCTACAATCCCTTGCTGTTCTTTCAACTGATTCATCTCTAACTCTTCTTTAAAACACGCTTCTTTTAACAACTGCTGTTGCTCCGTCGCACTCGGTAACGTTTTGAGCACCTCTATCATCTCATTAAGACGCTTGCTTTTATCTTCTAAAGAAGCCGTCATTTTAGTCACGACCTCTTGCACACGATCTTGTTCAAATCGTCGCTCTTCAATAATCTTTAAACTATCCGCATAGTTTTGCAACTGATTCATCTCATCGGTCAACTTAGAAACCGTCGCTTGCCACTCTTCAATTCCTTCAAAACACTTCTTCACAATAATAAAACGCTGCTCAAGATCAGCTAATTTCTCAACTCCCGCCTGATGCAAGCTAACTTCTTTTTTATATAACGTTTGTTGTTTCAAAACTTCATTTTCAAGCTTTGTAAGTTCGTCTGCTTTTTTTGAAAACTCAACCCTTTTTCCTAACTCATTCATCGCTTCACGCGATTTCATCAACATTTGAAAACGGGCATCTATTTCCTCTTTTTGCTTAAACTTTTCATTCAGTAAAAGACCGTCCTGTCTTTTTTGCATTTGAACCTGTAAATCCTGATCCACAGCAATCACTTGTTCATGAAGCGTCAGTTGTTCTTGTGATAATTTCTCCAATTCAACTTGCACTTCTTCTAAAATATGAACCAATAATTTATTTTCAGCAATCATTTGATATAACATCGAGCTCGGGTCACATTTAATCACCTTTAACTTCGCTGCAATCTCTTTTTCTGTATCCGCCACTTCTGCTTTTAAGCATTTAGACTGTTCTACTAATTGTTCTTGCAACGCTTTATAAAAATCAGTTCCAAAAATTTTACGAAGTAATTCTTCTTTACTTGCCGTATTCGCATATAAAAACTCTTTAAAATCTCCCTGTGGAATCATCACAATCTTTCTAAATTGATCAACACTAAGACCAAGAATCGCCTGAACTTCATTTCTAACATCCATATCCTTCGTCAATGGCGCACGATCACTATCTAGTTCTCGTAACTCAACAGAGGCTGCCATCTCACGCAACCCATCACCACGTAACTTTTTAACCCACTGCTTAGGTGCACGGTTAATACAATACACTTTATCTTTCACTGAAAACGTAAACTCAACTTCCGTTTTATTGTCACTACTTGCGGCAAAGTCACTTCGAAGTTCTTCGCCTTTTCGTTTATTTCCACTCGTCTCACCATATAAAGCATAACAAATCGCATCGAAAATCGTTGTTTTACCAGCACCGGTTGGACCTGTAATTACAAAGATATCTTGATTTTTTAAATCCTCTTTAAAATTTAACTCCGTTTGCTTCGCATACGGTCCAAAAGCTGTTATTTTTAATGAAATTGGCTTCACTTCTAGCACTCACCCTTCATAACTTTAATCGTTTGTTCAATGACTTGTTTTCCTGCTTCATGCAAAGATTCCCCACGATGATGCTCATAAAAATCTGCAAACAACTCCTCCGTTGATTTCGTCTGGCGAGCACTCGCACTCAACTGACTTCCTTTAAATTCTGAAAATCTTCGTTCAAGTTCTAACAACATCACATTAGGATACACCTGACGAAGTTTTGCCATCGGTTCGAGTAACTCCCCTTCATCTGTTAAAATGACTCGTAGATAATCTTCTTGTCCCTCATCCTCAAGCGTCAAAAGCTCATCAAGTTTTCCAGTGATGGTACGCATATCACGACGTGGTTTTAAAGGTAATAGTTCAATACTAATCTCACCTTCTGCGTCTAAATCAATCATCGTCATCGATTTATGGTAATGCTCTTCTGAGAATGAATATTTTAAAAGCGATCCGCTATAGCGGATTTTATCACTATTCACACGTTGTGTTCGATGTAAATGCCCAAGTGCCACATAATCAAAATGCTCCAAAAGCGTTGCATCCACCGATTCCTTTCCCCCAACCACTAATTTTTTCTCTGATTCCGATTGTTCTGGCGCTTCTCCACCCACAACAAACGCATGCGTGATTAAAACATTACGTTCAGTAGAATCAATCGGATTGACTTCCATAATAGCCTTCATGGCGTCATTAAGTGATTTGATTTCTGGATGATTTAAAGCTTCTCGGACAACGGCATAATCTGCAAACGGCAATAAATAAAAATTAACAGGACCCGCATCATCTTGCAGTCTAACTTTTTTGATAGTTTTCGTAAAATTCCCTGCGACATAATACTGTGCCGCTTCAAATAACTCGTGTCCAAAATCAATCAATTCTGCCCCATCATGATTTCCTGCAATCGCTAAAACAGGTGTCTTTAGCTCAATTAATAAATCTTTTAAAAATTGATTATATAGTGCGACCGCTCTTGCCGGTGGCACACTACGATCATAAATATCTCCTGCTAACATCACAGCATCAGGTCGATACGTTTGAATATACTGTTTAATTTGCTCTAATACAAATTCTTGATCTTCAATCATTAAAAACCCATTCACCATTTTTCCAAAATGCAAATCACCTAAATGCATTAATCTCATCAAACCGCTCCTTATAAAATCGAATAAATGTTCTATAAAAATTATACGATTTATAACTTACCACCGTCAATCATTCCCTAGGAAATAGGAGAAAATAATTTTCAAGCATTTCCTACAAATTCCGACTTTTAAAAAAATATAAAAAACAGCCTCTTTTTTTTATTTCTGAAGAAGTCATTTTTAACTGATGATTATACGAAATCATCGATTTCATTATATAATTTTTCATTTTCATCGATTTAAGCTATTTTAAAAGCCAACAAAAAGTTGTATACTTATACAATACAACTTCCAACTTAAAAGATACAACTAAAAAAGGGGGGATTTTTATCCTTAATCAAAATTTACCTAAATACGTAGCAGTTGCTGAATGGATAAAACAAAATATTTACAATAACACATATAAAGCTGGTGAAAAACTCATTAGTGAAAATCAGTTGTGTGAAAAGTTTTCTATTAGCCGACAAACAGCCCGTCAAGCAATTGCTATTCTTGAAAAAGAAGGATTGGTTTTAAAAAAACAAGGCAGTGGGACTTATGTCAATCACATCTTTAGCGAAACTAAAATCCCCTCAAAAACAATTGGCTTAGTGACGACTTATTTAGATGACTATATTTTCCCTGGCATTATTTCAGGCATTGAAAAAGTTTTATCACTGAATGGATATAACACCACTTTACGTTTAACACGAAATAAAGTGAATACAGAACGTGAACAACTTCTATCATTATTAAAATCTGATATTGATGGATTAATTGTTGAGGGAACAAAATCGGCTCTACCAAATCCGAATTTAGATATTTATAATCAATTCGAACAGCGAGGGATTCCTGTTGTCTTCATTAATAGTCATTACGCTCAACTTAACTGCAACTACATTGTGGTAGATGATGAACTGGGTGGAGAACTAGCAACGCGACATTTAATTGAAAACGGACATCAAAATATTACCGGTATTTTCAAATACGATGACATGCAAGGAAATTTACGCTATAAAGGATTTTTAACTGAAATGTATAAGCATAATCTTTCAGTTGATGAATCTGCGATTATTTGGTACTCAACGGAAAACATGGAACAACAATTCTGCCTTGAAAACCTTCCTCAATTATTAAAAAAATTCAAATCATCAACTGCCATTGTTTGCTATAACGATCAAATTGCAATGAAATTGATTCAACTACTCGCTTCAAATGACCTGAACGTTCCTCATGACCTTTCACTTGTTAGCTTTGATAACTCAAGCTTAAGTCAAATCGGAGTCGTCCCCTTAACTAGTATCACACATCCTGGAAAAGAGTTAGGAAAACTTGCGGCTGAGTCCATTCTGAGCATGATTAATAATCCACATTATGAAATGAAACATACTTATCATCCTGAATTAATAATCAGAAAATCAGTTGCTAAGTTAACAAAATAAAAAAATCGACCAGCGGTCGATTTTTTTACTTTTGAATTAATTTAAAGAGCTGACTTTCATGAGGTGAAATACTACATTCAAAGGATATAAACTTCTTTACCTTCCCTTTCTTAGCCCCTAATTCTCAAATCCTATCTCCCCCTTGAAACTACAAACAACTTATAAAAACAAAACACAACTTCATGATAACTTTTTTCAACCTACACTTTTAATAAAACGTTTACAGAGATATCAAAAAAATACTGTACATAACGTGTACAGTATTTTTTTATTAACGTTGCTGTTTGCGCTCTAAAGCTGCACTAAATTGTTCTAATCCAATAATTACTGCCCCACCAATGATGAAGTAAAGAAGATTAAATGTCTCAAATGACATTGGTAATTGCGGTGTCTCAAGCGTTGTCGGCCCCATTAAAACCGCATAAATTGATCCAATCATTAATCCTAAAATAAGATAAATCATTTGTGGACGTGCATTTTCTAAAGCATGACGAATTAATTTAATCGTTGATAAGATTCCAGTAATAATTCCAATTCCAAAAATAAATAAAATAGGAACATAACTGAAATTAAACGTTAAAACCTCTTTAATAGCCCCAATAATTGTCGTATAAAGTCCGAAAATTAATAATAAAGTTGATCCTGAAATTCCAGGCAACACCATAGCAGAAATGGCGATCATCCCAGCTAAGAAGACATAAATGATTAATCCAATGTTTAAATTTGATAAAGAAATGTTAATTCCTCCACCCGAAGAAATAGGATTAAAGACAGAAATCGCAACTACAATCAAAATTCCGGTAACTGTCCAAACAAGATTAATATATTTATTTCTTAATGTTTCGCGCTCCGCTTTAATAATTAACGGAATTGAGAAAATAATAAATCCAATAAATAAAGAACTAATATTATAAATATGTTCTTCAAAAATAGAAGCTAAAAATAAAACAGAACCAATCAGCCCAATGGCCCAACCAATTCCAATTTTAATTAAGAAATTCAAAGCTTTTAATTTTTCTTCTTTATTATTTTTTGAAATCAATGTATTTAATGATCCGATAAATTGATCATAAAATCCTAAAATAAATGCGATCGTTCCTCCTGAAACACCCGGAACACTATCGGCTAATGCCATAAAAAAACCACGTATTAAATTAACAAAAAACATCGATTAATCCACCTCTACTATTCTAGTTCATCCCTTGTGATGATATTATAATTAGTTTAATCATATCATAAGACGACTTATATCGCAATGAAAGAAAGTTATCGATTTTCATATAAAAAAAAGACGATTTTTATGAACACTCTAGGCCTACGTCCCATATGATAAAAAGTAAAGTCTATTAGGTTTCATCTAAGGAGGATGTATATGGGAGCATCAATCAAAAACTATTTTACTTGCGCAAATAGTTCAAAAGGATTTTGTAATTTTTTTGATTCTAATTTACAAGGATTAAATAACTTGTATATTTTAAAAGGAGGTCCTGGAACAGGTAAATCAACTTTGATGAAAAAAATTGGGGCCCACTTTTATGATTTAGGGTATGATATTGAATTTATCCATTGTTCATCTGATGCAGATTCACTTGATGGGGTCATTATTCCTAAACTTTCTGTTGGAATTGTCGATGGAACTGCTCCACACGTTATTGAACCAACTGCCCCTGGTGCTATTGAAGAATACGTCAATTTAGGCGTTGCTTGGGACCGTCAACTATTAAAACCTCATACAGCTGATATTTTAGCTCTAAAATATCAAATTGGACACTGCTATGATGTTTTATACCAATCTTACGCCGAAGCATTAGGGATTCATGATGAATGGGAAAGCATCTACATAGCTGAAATGGATTTTAACAAAGCCCCTTTACTTAGACAATATATTTGTGACACCTTATTAAATTTTGAAAAACAAGATCATACCGCAGTGGTTAAACATCGATTTTTTGGAGCCTCTACTCCAACCGGATCAACTGACTATATTCAAAACTTAACTGAGGACTTAAGTAAACGCTACTTTATTAAAGGACGTCCTGGAACAGGAAAGTCAACCCTTCTAAAACAAATGGCAGCCCACTGTGAAGAACTAGGATATGATATTGAAATCTATCACTGTTCATTTGATCCAGACTCACTTGACATGCTATTAATCCCCTCTAAAGGTATCTGTTTCTTCGATTCAACAGCTCCTCACGAATACTTTCCAAACAAACCAACAGATGAAATCATCGATATGTACGATGCTCTGGTCACTAAAGGAACAGATGAAAAGAATGAAGCCGCTCTGAAAGAAATCTCAAATCGATATAAACAAACCATTAAAAAAGGAACGGATGCTTTAGGTCTTGCTAAACAATTTCATGATCAATTAGAACAATTTTATATTGATGCTGTTGATTTCGATATTATCGAAAAAATTTATGTTGACTTAAAAACAAAAATTGAAGAATTAATGTAATAAAAAAAGCGATTGTCTTTGTAGACAATCGCTTTTTTTATTATATTAACGACGTTTTGTCGCATTTTTATTTGATGCTGTTTCTTTTTTGACACAAAGTGCCGTCATCTGTGATTTAATTTGATGATAAGTTACCGGATCAAATAAAAGATCATTCCAAATTTTCACTTTATTATCTCGAATCCCGCAAATCACTTGTTCATAGTTAGGATACTTAATCACAGCAATCCCTTGTTTTGTTTTAATCTCAACGATTACTTCTTCTTTTCCTCTTGTTTCAAATTTTCTTGCGACTCCCTCTTGAGTATGTTCCCACATATTTAACCTCTCCTTTTAGTATGATTAGTTTTTGGATTGGTGATTCAATGAACACCGTGTATTTTGAGCTACAATTAACCATATGCTTAAAAAAAAGTTTTATGATAAAAAAGAATCCAATTTCTTTAAACTTTTTATCACTTGAATCCACCTCTCAATCCCTTCGGATTGTGTGATATAATAAGTTATATTCTTTAATTAAATACCGGAGACCTACTATGCAAATCACAATTAAGAACAAATCAATTATATTTGATATTCAATATGGAAAACGAAAAAAAATGGTGCTAGATATAACACCAGAGGGACATATCACCTTGAAGGTACCTCAAAAAACATCGGAACAAGCTATCCATGAATTTATGAATTCAAACGCTAATCTGTTACTAAAAGTTCAAGAAAAGATAGAGAATCGAAAATATATCTCAAACGAAAAATCCTACGATAAAGAAGAAATTTTCCTCTATCTTGGAAAAGGTTATCATCTTAATCAACTCATTCCAGAAATACCTGAGTCAGAGAAAGAAATTCAAAAGCAACTACAACAATTTTATACCACTCAAACGAAAAAGATCATAAAAAAACGTGTTCAACATTTTGAAAAAATCATTGGCGTCAAAGCTAAAAACGTCACTGTGGTAGACTCCCCTAAAACATGGGGAACTTGTGATTCTAACAAGCAACTTACATTCAACTATAAACTGTCTATGGCCCCAATTGAAGTGATTGATTACGTTGTTATTCACGAGCTATGTCATATTTTTCATATGAACCATGACCGCTCTTTCTGGCGTAAGGTTGGGATGTATGATGTGAACTTTAAACAACATCAAGACTATCTTTCAAGATTTGGAATCGTCATGACCATTTAAAAAGGCACTCCCATGAGGGAGTGCCTTTTTATGAACAAAAAAAAAGACCACCTAAATAAGTAGTCTATGATTAACAAATAAAAATGGCGCGCCTGGCAGGAGTCGAACCCACAACCCTCTGATCCGAAGTCAGATGCTCTATCCAATTGAGCTACAAGCGCATAAGATTTACATTTATTATCTTATTTAATATTATACTCTACATCATTTTCTTCGTCAACCAAATATCTGTTAATTATTAACAAACATTACTATTCAAGAATGAAAGATAATCGAGTTCTCTTGAGTTACCTTTCATCCTTACTTTATTTGATCGGGGTTCTCATCACATTTCGAACATTCATCAAACCTTCTTTTTCATAAAACATTAAGGCTGCCTGATTATTAGCTAATACACTTAGCTCAATATACTCTAATTGACGGTCTTTCCCCCAATCCTTAGCCGCCTTAAATAATTCATGTCCATATCCACATCCTCTATATAAAGGATCCACAACTAAATGTACTAAATAAACATAATGACGCTTGAGTAAAGATGGAAGATCAATTGATTCTAATTGCTCAACAAGAGCAAGTCCCCGAATTTCACCTTCATCTTCTAACAATAGATAATCTGCTTTCTCATTCAATAAATACTGCCGCACCCAATCGATATCTTCACTTATTTTTTTAAAATCATCCGGTTGCAACTTGGACATCATTTGATTGAGTTCATTATTTAAACGAACAATTAAATCGATATCCTCAACTGTCCCTAGCCTTACTTTCATACTCTCACCTCTTAATGATGATTGTATTAGCTAGAAACACAATTTATGACTAATAAAATAGTTGGATTACTTTTGTTTTTTCAATTGATTTCGATAAACGAGCATACGGCCCCATTTTCTTGGAATAAAACGATTAAAAAATAACAAAAATCGATTAATCATTCCTGGAACAATGACTTCTTTTCCTTTTAACATGCCTGCAACTGCAATTTCAGCCACTTCTTCTGCTGTTTTAATTTTAGTTGATGCCACCTGAATATGTGCACGTTTTTGAAAATCTGTATCAACTGGACCTGGACATAAAACACTTACCTTAACGTTTGATTTCTTCATCTGTAGCTCATAAGAAATGGCTTCTGTTAATTGTAAGACATACCCTTTTGTAGCATAATAACTCGCCATTAAGGGACCAGATTGAAAGGCTGCAGTTGAAGCGACATTCATCAGATATCCCTTATCTTGCTCCACAAAATCTTTTAAAAATAATTTACTCAAAAGATGTAAACTTTTAATATTTAAATCAATCATATTTAATTCATTCTCTAAGTTTATCTCGATAAAGTCACCAAATAATCCAAATCCTGCATTATTAATTAAACCCTCGATAGAATAAATCTGACAAGCCTCATAGAGCAATTCCGTTTGCTTCATATCCGATAAATCAAACGGCATCACTTCAACTTTCACTTTATATTTTTTTAAAATATCAGATTTTAATTGTTTTAATAACTCTTCTCTTCTTGCTACTAAAATTAGTGAATACCCACGTTTTGCAAGTGCATAACAAATGGCTTCTCCTATCCCTGATGAAGCTCCCGTTACAACAAAATAACCCACAATAACTCCTCCTTGTAAAAAACAAAAAGAAGAAAGCAAAACCATACTTTAAACAAATAAAGTTTTGCATTCTTCCTTCCTATCATTCATCTAGATATTTACAAAAATGGTTTCAATATTTCTTTCATCAGCCTTAACACGTAAATGTATTGGATACAAAGGTTCCGATTATCTAGGTAACTATTTATTGCTATTAAACACAAATCTAGACTAATCTCTTTAACAATAGATTATTTTTTTTCATGATTCTTCGCTAGAATCTCTATTGCACCTTTAGCTGCTTGTTGTTCAGCTTCTTTTTTAGTTTTTCCAATTCCACGTCCAAGCGTAATCCCATCCAACAAAACAATAGCTTCAAATGAACGATTATGAGCTGGACCTGTCTCAGAAATAATACGATATTCAATTGCTTTTTTAGAATCTGCTTGCACAAGTTCTTGTAACGTACTTTTATAATCAAATACTTGTGTCACTTCACCTTGTTGGTAAGCTTTATGAATAATCTCATGAACAAATGAGTAAACCGTGTCCATTCCTAAATCAAGATACATCGCCCCAACAAATGCTTCAAACGCATCAGCTAAAACCGTTGGACGTTCACGACCTCCAGAATTTTCTTCACCACGCCCCAATAACATTAACTTTCCTAAGTTTAAATTACGAGCATAAGACTCAAGTGATGGCTCACAGACAAGTTGGGCACGAATCTTCGTCATTTCACCTTCTGAAAGAGAAGGTTTTAAATTAAAAAGGTAGTTTGAGACTGTTAATTCTAAGACCGCATCTCCTAGATATTCTAATCGCTCATTATCTTCAATTTTTAAATGGCGATGTTCATTAACGTACGATGAGTGAGTAAAAGCCTGACAATAACGATCTAGTTGACGAAACGCAATCTTATTTTCTTTTAAAAACTCCGCTAATTGATCTAAATATGCCAAAATATTTCACCTCCATTCAAATTCCAAATAATTATAACCCTTTTCCAGGCTTTTCACAAGAGATTCGTAAAGAGTCGAGTGTTTTCGACGAAAATAGAAGTAACAAGACATTTCTACATCTATTTTCAACTGCAAATCAGATGACTATTCAACATTTTCTCTCAATGCTTGACTAATTTTATTCACGACATCTTGTGAAACAGCTTCACGTGCTTGACGAATCGCATTCATTATAGCAAGAGAATCCGATGATCCGTGAGCTTT
>NZ_CALIOS010000123.1:0-6163 GCF_938044715.1 uncultured Turicibacter sp. | reverse complement strand
TGGTGCGCTTTTTAAGACCACCCGAAGGGCATTTTAATCAACAAGTTCTAGATTGGTCAAAAGAGCGTGGATACTATAATCTATTCTGGTCTTTAGCCTATATGGATTGGCACGTCGATCAACAACGTGGTTGGCAGTATGCCTATGATCAGATTTTGGCTCGCATTCATCCCGGTGCGATTATTTTAATGCACAGTATTTCAAAGGACAACGCAGAATGCCTTGATCGCCTAATTCCAAAACTCCGAGAAGAAGGATATGAGTTTAGATCTGTGCAATATTTATTGACACGTGATATGCCTGAACCTATTGAATAAAAAACCGAAAAAACACAAAAAAGACATACTCTTTTCATTATTCGTACATAAATATATGTCATAATATAAACGGATGAAAATGATAAAAAATTTTCTCCCCCTTTGATTTTCTTATTCATTATGTTTTCTCACTCCCTAAACGGTCTGTGTTCCCCCACAGGCCGTTTATTTGTTAGCCCAACTATTTTCGTTTTACGAAAATTAGTTGGACTATACTCCGCCTTTGGCGGAGTTATCCATGCAAGTGCCACGATAGACGAGAGTCTATCGTATTTTTATAGAAAATATATTTTTTAGTAGACTGAAAGGCGGAGTTATCCATGCAAGTGCTGAGATAGACGTGAGTCTATCTCTTTTTTTATAGAAGGTGTAGATTTTAGCAGAATGATGGATTAGCGCTACTATGTTAGCTGTTCTTCCTAAACGAAGTGAAGGATAGAACAACTATACACCTGTGGTGTACTCGGCGTCAGGCCGAGTTATCCTAACAAGGGGGACCCCATCCACGAAGTGGTTTTCTCCACTAATGGGGTGCCAAATACCATAGGTGTGAGCCCATTCCCTAGTAGTGGAGGATAAGATTGCTAGTAGCAATCGCTAGGTGACCCATTCCCTAGTAGCGGAGGGGAAGATTGCTAGTCCCAATCGCTAGGTAACCCATTGCCTAGTAGCGGAGGATAAGATGCTAGGTGACCCATCTCATTTTTATAAAAGAATTTTATTATTTAACATAAAAAGGTCCCGCTTCTATTGGGACCTTTTTATGTTAAAACATATCGGTGTGAGCCCCGACTTCGACGGCAAGTTCAAGAGCAGAAATGAGTTTTTCAGCTTCGGTATGACCGGGTGCGATTTCGAGTAATTCTTCGACTAGATTGTATTGACTTTCGGTAAGTTGGAAAGTTTTTGTTTTTTCCATGAAGAGTCTCTCCTTTTATTCGAAATACTATTAGTATAGGTAATTTGTTTCCTATTATACTTTATTAGTTATTTTAAAATTTATGACGATTTTCGTTGAATTTTAAAGTTTATCATTGTGATGATAAAGCCCTCAGTTTCCTCTTCAGATTTTGCAACATCTGAAACATTAAATCCTATAAAAGGAAGAAAATAAAATTTTAAAAAAGTTTGTTTATTTTGTTTAAGATTTGAAAAGTGTTCCCATAATGTACTTGTATGAGACGTAACTCTCCCCCTATGTTATGTTTAGTACAAGATGATAAATCTTTTCTCCAATTCTCAACCTCTCTTAGAAATATAATAAAAAGGAGTCATTGAATCAGTTTCCCCCCTGTTCATTGACTCCTTTTAAATTTATGTCATATTCTCCCGTTTTGATTTCTTATTCATTTGGCATTAAGTGTAGGTTTTCAACTTTCTTAACGTTTTGACGTCGAGCATAGAAAATTACCAAAGCAAATCCTAAAGCCATGACGATGTAAGACGTCATTAAAGTCCCTGTCACCCCAAACGCCATATAGCCTAAGGCAGCGATACCTGCTGATAATAGAGCGTAAGGGAGTTGGGAGTTGAAGTGAGCTCCGAGGTCACAACCTGACCCAGTGGCTGATAGAAGGGTTGTATCTGAAATCGGTGACGCGTGATCTCCAAAAATTGCACCCGATAAGACAGCAGCCATAACCGGTATCATCAGATTTAAGTCGATGGCTGCGGCAACACTTCCCGCAATTGGAAGTAAGATTCCGAATGATCCCCAAGATGTTCCGGTTGAGAAAGCCATAAAACTTGCGACTATAAACATGACAACTGGAATAAAGTTTGGATTAATATTGGTGCTTGTAATCACTGAAGCTAAATAGCCTCCAGCATCTAAGGCTCCAACTAGTTCACAAATCGCCCAAGCTAATAATAAAATTCCAATCGCTCCAAACATAGAGCGAGCTCCTATCATAAAAGCTTTTAAAAAATCAGGTAGTGTGACTTCTTTGTTTAAAACATGACGATAAGCCAGTCCCATTGAAACGATTAATCCAGCCATTCCTCCATAACGAAGTGCTTTAGAGAGAGCGATGTTGTCAAGGACGGTGAAGAAGAAGTTAAACTCAGGATCAGTGACTGATTGTGCCCCTTGAATTCCGGTGATAGCCATCGTTCCAACCGTGACAATAATTAAGGTTAGAATAGGAAGAATTAAGTCCCAAATCGTTCCTTTTGAAGATTCAACATCTTTTTCATGAGGATTCGATAGTTCGCTGCCTACAATTGAGCTGTCGCTTCCTTGTAACGTGTCGGCTTCGTATTTTTTCATTAATCCAAGATTTAAGTTAAAGCGAATGACAACGAAGACCATGATGAGGGTTGTGATGACATAAAAATGATAAGGAATGGTCATTAAGAAGGCTGAGAAGGCACTGTAAGAAATGCCTGCTCCTGCTAAGATGACAGCCATAGAACCCATGATTCCAGTTGCCCAACTTGAAATGGGGGAAATGACACAAATAGGTGCTGACGTTGAATCAACGATATAAGCGAGACGAGCTCGCGATACTTTTTGTGCTTCGGCTAATGGTTTTGAGACATTTCCAACGACTAAAGCGTTGAAGTAGTCATCAACAAAAATCAGAATTCCTAAAATAGCAGCGGTATATTGTACCCCTTCGCGTGTTTGAACGCGACGAATAATGGCTTTTGTAAAAGCAGTGGCCCCTCCTGATAAGACGATATAGCCTGTAATAATACCTAGGGCGATTAAAAAGAAGATGATGGACATATTCCACTCATTTAAGAATCCGTAAAGTCCATCCTCTTCAATGACTAGAGAACTAAAAGTGATGAGTAGGGTTGAGATGGTATCTCCGATGCTAAATGCTGATAAAATTAAAGCAGCACAGATGACACCGACTCCTAGTGATAAGATAACGCGACGTGTGATGATAACCAAAAGAATTGTGAGGATTGCCGGAATTAAGGCATAGATGGTTCCAACCATTTTCATTCTCTCCTTTTATATTGAACTTTGATTGAATCATCTCGTCCGGCTCTGAAAGTTATAAAAAAAAGAGCAATGCAGAGTTAAACTCATACATTGCTCAATAATGGGGTAGCTAAAAAAAGATCCCTTAGTGATACACGTATTATTTAACTCTCCGATCATTAGTTCTCCACTACCATAGGCAGTGACAGTGTTAGACTTCTTCAATCTAACCCCAGCAAAAAATAGCGGACACTATTTTCACTTCGGCATGGATACCTTTTAGAATTTGTCTTAGACGTCACTCTCGAAATTCCTACTCTTTAGCCATGCACCTCTAACTCATCAAAGAGAACAGAGACGTATTCAATTATCCCTATTGTAGCATCTTTTATTGTAGAGTCAATATGAATTGTTATAAATAAGTAAAAATGGTATAAAATTACGTATCATTGCAACATAATAAATGAAAGATCATCATCTCAGTGTATTTATTGCGAATAAGAGAGGATTTTGTCAACTATCTGCGAATAAGATATGTAAAATAATCACGAATGTGGTAAGATAAAGGGTAGCTTAAAAGCATTGGAGGTTTTTTTTATGAATATGTCACCTTTAAAGGTTGGTCAAGAATTTTTAGTGACGATTAAACGCATCGGGATTAACGGTGAGGGAATCGGTTATTATAAAAAACAAGCGGTGTTCATCCCAGGAACATTAGTTGGGGAAGAAGTTGTGGCAACTTGTACACGTGTAGCAGGTGGTTATGCAGAAGCAGAATTAGTACGCGTTAAGAAAAAATCAAGACATCGTTGTCAACCAGCTTGTGAGGTTTATGGACAATGCGGTGGATGTCAATTACAACATATGACCTACCCGGAACAATTGCGTATTAAACGCGATGCCATTTGGCAAGCGGTTGAACGTTACACCAATTTAGATCCTGAAGAATTAGATATCCGTCCAACGATGGGAATGGATAATCCATATAATTATCGTAACCGTGCTCAAATGCCAGTTGGGTATGATGAAGATGGTGTGATGGTCGGATTCTATAGCATGAACTCACGAGAGTTAGTAAATGTCACAGATTGTGAGGTTCAATACGAAGAAATCAACAAAGTCGTGAATCACGCGGTTGATTTATTAGATGATTATAAAGTTTTTGCGTATGCACCCAAAACGAAAAAAGGAACAGCTCGTCACATTGTCGTTCGTCGTGGATATCGAACAGGTGAGATTCAAGTGACGTTTGTATTAGCGAATAAAGACTTCAAGAAGATGTATTCTTTAGCGCTTGATTTAATGAAGTATTGTCCTGAAGTGAAGTCAGTTTATGTCAACTATAATTCTGATGACACGCATGAAATCTTTGGACCAGATATGATTAAAGTAGCGGGAGAAGATTTCATTACAGATCGTTTAGGTAAATTTAAATTTAATTTATCACCACGCGCTTTCTATCAATTAAATCCAGAACAAACAGTGAAGTTATATAATCAAGTGAAGTATGCTGCTTCTTTAACAGGAACTGAAAAAGTGGTAGATGCTTACTGTGGAGTTGGAACGATTGGTCAATGGGTGGCTGATCAGGCAAGTGAAGTACGTGGGGTGGATATTACTCGTGCGGCTATCATTGATGCGAAAGCAAATGCAAAATTAAATAACATTGATAATACGTATTATGCGGTTGGTAAAGCAGAGTCAATCGTGCCAAAATGGGCAAATGAAGGATTCAAACCAGATGTGGTTATCGTCGATCCACCTCGTACGGGAATGGGGCCTGAGTTAATTGAGATGTTAAAACGTGTCCAACCAAAACGTATTGTCTACGTATCATGTAATCCATCAACGTTAGCTAAAAACTTAAAAGAGTTAACAAAAAAATACCGAGTAGATTATATTCAACCGATTGATATGTTCCCTCAAACATCTCATGTTGAAGCGGTTGTTCGTTTAACTCGTATGGATAAATCAGAAAAAGTAAAAAAAGATTCACGTCGTTAATTTAGGAGACTGAATCGACATCATAAATTTTATCTTAAGCGTCATAAAAGATAATTTTATAAGGTTAAAGGCATAGACCTTGCGACTAGAATTAAAGTCAAGAAGATTACTTAAATTGTAATGTTCTTGACTTTTTTTGTTGTTAGATGATTTAGATGAGTGAAATTTAAATGCATAAAATGACAGGTTTAGAAGAGATGAATCATGAATTAGAATATTTAAGAGGATGAGAAGTTTATTTTCTATCATTAAAACCAAGAAAAATGATGTTTTTTGTTGTAAAATAGGGTTAGGTTATATCTATCATTTAAAATAAGTTTTTCATACTTGGAAAATTTTTAGTGATACTCGTGGAGTTGAGAATAGATACTTATAGGATGTCTTAGTCTCAAAAAGACTTAAATTCTCAGGATGATTTAGATTGGATGGAGTTGAAGCAATTGTTTTTAGAAGTATCAGAAAAAATCAAATGGTGTCGACGTCAATATCATATTAAGCAAGAGGCTTTTCAGGCGTATGGTATTTCTCGTAGTTATATTAGTATGGCAGAAAATGGACGCCGCATTATTCCTAATGAAACAGTTGAGTTGATTTATAGCATTCTTTTGGAGTTATCAGATGGGGCTTTACAAGAAGAGTTTACACTAGAATCATTTAAAAAATCGGCCGTTGAACAGGCAAAGGATTGGGTGTCTGAGCGCTGTCGATTGGAAACCTTATCAACTGAATATGAAAAATTTAAAAAAGTCGTGGCACAGTATGAACTATATGAAGAAGGCCTAAAGTTAGAAGAATTAATTGCCGTTGATTATCAACAAAAAAGTCAATGGATTGAATCGAATCAACACTTTTCGTTGGCGATTTCCTACGCTTCTTTAAGTCATCAAAATCCAACGTCATTGTACCG
>NZ_CALIOS010000122.1:0-54965 GCF_938044715.1 uncultured Turicibacter sp. | reverse complement strand
AGCAACTGACTTGTAATCAGTAGGTTGCGGGTTCAAGTCCTGCTTTCGGCACCATTAATTTAATAGGGGTGTAGTTTAACGGTAGAACAGCGGTCTCCAAAACCGTTAGCGTGGGTTCGATTCCTGCCACCCCTGCCATGGCGATTGTGGCGAAGTGGTTAACGCACCGGATTGTGGCTCCGGCATTCGTGGGTTCGATTCCCATCAGTCGCCCCATAAATTAGTAGATAACATCCTTAAAGGATGTTTTTTTTATTTAGTTAAATAGTGAAAGATTTACTTTTATATCACCTATTTTCTTATTTTTTATATACTAAATAGTATAGGAGGGATAGAAGATGGAAAAAGGTGAGATAATTTCTATCAATTCCTGCGCTTTAGATGTAACTGTTGAAGAATTTAATAAAAAGGACTTGGAAGAAGCAGGAGTATTGATTGACTATGATTCGGATAATGAGATTGAAATAAATTCTAATAAGCGTAATAAGAAAAGACCATCTTATCAATCAAGTTGGTCTAGATGGATTTTTTTAGGTATTTTAATGGTTCTTTTAGTTATAGTGATGTTTGCAGGTCATGTTTTGATTGAACAACAAGAAAAATCGTTTTTTTCAAATTCTGCAACGACTGAGATTGTTTATTTAATAGAAAATGAGTATATTTAGTTCAAGTAAAAGGAGTATATTGTAGATATACTCCTTTTACTTTTGTCTAAAAATTTTAATAATAGCAATTACAATCACCCAGATTTCAAGTTGGCCAAACATCATCCCAATTATCTCAGTCCATAAGATGACGGTGGAGTTGTGGCAGAAGTAATACCGATAGATAGTCCATTGGTTTTAAGTGCTGATGAAAATTCAAATAATGAGGATTGAAGTGGATAACCCTATACTAAAAAAATGAAGGTACCTATCAGTAAGAGAATTAGATAGGCGAAAGCATAGGTAGAAGCTTCAATAATGAAAGATGATTCTAAAAATATTTTTCCTTCCGGTTTGAGGAGTGTGTCTTCCTTAATAAAAAATTCTGATTTAAATTTCATTTTTAGATTCTAGATACATTGTTTACATAAAAGTAAGATACGATAGAGTTTTATATCACCGGATGTTGAACCTGCTCCCCCGCTCATAATCATGAGAATTATCATTAAGAAAAGCGCAAATGGAGTCCAGTCGTTAAAGGATACGGTTGCATAGCTAGTTGTTGAAATGGCTGAAATAATTTGAAAGAGTGAGTTTCTAAAAGTTTCATTTAATGTTGGATATACGGTTGTTAAGAGAGAGAATATCATGATAGGAGTGGAAATTCCGATTAATATAAACATGAATTTTATTTCACTTAATGCAAAAAAATGCTTAAATTTTTCTCTTTAATAAAGTCTAGTGATTGATTTAACTTTTAATTATAAAAAAATGTTATATTACGACAAAAAACATCAAACAATCCCAGAA
Organism: uncultured Turicibacter sp.; assembly: GCF_938044715.1. NCBI lineage: Bacteria > Bacillati > Bacillota > Erysipelotrichia > Erysipelotrichales > Turicibacteraceae > Turicibacter > uncultured Turicibacter sp. The sequence goes on along the minus strand of NZ_CALIOS010000122.1, from coordinate 53,511 downwards.
TTCTACGAGAGAAATGAGGAAGAAACATGGAAATTTCATGATATAATAAAGGTAGAAAAATATCAGGTTTAGGTGTATTTTGAAGAAAAGTGGAGGGAAGACTGTGGAGAAAAAGGTGAGACAGTTATTCGAGTATTTATTGGCTCTTCGAAATTTAAGTTATGAGCCGATTCGACACATACAGAAATACGAGAAATATTGGTTTTTGGATGATTTAGAAGAAGGATTTGGACTATATTTGGATGGTAAAGGAGACGATGAACAGTCAGTCATTGAAATTCACCAACAATCTTTTAATGCTGATTATCCTCCTTTAAATGAATTAGTTTTTCAGGTTGTCACATTACTTGATTTTGATTATACGAAAGAGAGTAGTGTGAGTTGTTCTGATTTAGAGTTATTGCAAATTCTAAAGGAAGAGCTTGAAAAATTACGCGATAAAGTTGAAAGTGAGATAGATGAAGAATTTGATTTAACGCCATGGCAAGTCTTTTTACTTTCACATTCTTCTTCATTTATCTTTAAAGAAGAATGTCTAGAGAAAATGGATGATGTTTTATCGAGAATTGAATTAATTACATCTCAGTATAAATTATGGTTAGGGTTATGGACGCAATGGGCGGTGATACAAAAGCGTAAGCGTCAAGTTCAAAAAATGTATGATTATTTTTTCAAGTTGATGCAGGTTTTTAAATCAGAGGAAAAATCCCTCGAGTTAATGCTTGGAATTGGGATGCTCACTTATCCAAGTAAGTCACAAATTTATCATCCTCTTTTAACAACGAAGTTAGAATTAGAGTTTGATGCTGAAAAAGGAATTGCCAAATTAATTCCCGGGGGGAAGGGGTATCAGCTAGAACTTGAGATGCTATCGGGGATTGAACTGCCAAATCATACTGAAATTATGAAGTTGAAGGATTTTGTAGCGGATCAATCGATTAATCCATTTGTCGTAGAAGAATTTGAGCCTTATTTACGCCAGTTTATTCATTATATCCATCCAAATGGTCAATATGTTGAGAAATTTATGTCAGAAGAGGGCGTAAAATATCCTGTTGTAGCTCCACGTAATGTGCTATTTGTACGAGCTAAATCGGATGTTTTATTAAAAGAGGATTTAAAGTTAACGCTTGATTATATAGATGAAGGTGGAAAGATTCCTAAAACGATTCAATCGATCATCGGGGTAGAGGGATTAAATTTAAGTGATGAGGATGTTTTAAGTTGGAAGGGTGTAGGGGAGAACTTATTATTTCCACTTCCAGCGAATGAAGAGCAAAAAGATATTGCAAGACGCCTTGAAAATAATATTGCCATTACCGTACAGGGACCTCCAGGAACGGGGAAAAGCCATACGATCGTCAATTTAATTTCTCATTTGCTGTCACATGGGAAGCGAATTTTAGTGACGAGTGAAAAAGATAAAGCATTACGTGTTCTGATGGATAAATTACCTGAAGAAATTCAGCCGCTTTGTGTTTCATTACTTGGTGGGGATCGCCAGTCACTTAATCAGATTGAGCAATCGATTCGTGGTATTTCTGAAGGATTAGCAATATATGATAGCCAGATTTTGGAAAAAGAAATTCAGGTTTTAAGTCGTCAGTTAGATATGATTCGTCGCCAAATGAATATGACGAGAAATAATATTATAAGATTCAGAGAGCTAGATTCAAAAGGATATCCATGGAAGGAGAAAATGTCTCAGCCTTATGAAATGGCACAGTTGCTTTTTGAAAAATCAGCTCAGTATCATTGGGTTAAAGATTTAATTGAAATGAATGCAACGTGTCCCTTAAGTGATGAGCAGTTTGTGACATTGTGGGAGTTAAAGTGTCATTTACCTAGAATGCATAAGGAGATTATTCATTCTCATTTTCCAAATTTAAGTCGTGTGTTAAGTATTGAAGAATACCGCCATTTGTTAAAAGAGGAGCAAGGTTATTTAACTCGTCTTGAGGAATTGAAAGTTTTTGATGATTTATATGAGTTTGATGAAAATCGTGTGTTTTTAGAAAATGTGCATCAACAATTAGTGCAACTCGTGTCAAAGCTTGATAAAGTACAAGATCCACTTGAACAACATATTTTAAAAGAGTGTTTATTAACAGATGATCGATATTCGGTTTGGCAGACGGTGTATGAGCATCTTAAACAGATTATGGTTAAGATAAATGAACATGAGTTAAAAATTGTAAATGATGAAGTTCGATGCGAGTTTTTTGATCATCCAAAATACGAGCAGTTTTTGATGACCATTTCAGAGAAACTTCACGCTAATAAACCCATTCGAGGTTTATATTTAACGTTTAATCCCGACTTAAAAGCTTTTTATGAAAAAACGCGTGTAAACGGGCACAAGATTGAAACATTGCATGATTTAGATTGTGTGAGATTGTATAAAGAGAAGATTGAGCTTTTACAACAGTTTGCGGCGGTTTGGAATAAGAATTTAGCGGTGAATGGTGGAGCTTTGATTGAGAGTAATCAGCTTTTGAAGTTGTTCGAGCATCATCAAAAGTTAAAACAATTAGAAAATACGTTAGAGTGTGTGGAGCGTATTCAAGCATTGAATGAGTATATTACCGCCTCAACAAAGACGTTTAAAAAGATTGAGTATGAGAATTTATCACAGCTAAGTCATTTAGCTTATTCGATTGAGTTGACACAAGTTAAAATGCGCTTAAAGGGATGGCGAGACGTTTATCAAGTATTGTTATCACAATATAAAACGAATTTGATGAATGATCATATGCATCCGCTTTGTTCAAAATTATATGAGTCCTTAGTTGAAAAGAATCATGAACGTTTTAGTGAATTGCTAGTTGAAATTAAATCTTTAATTCAAATTAAGGAACAGTATCAAGAATTTTATCAGTTATTAAATACTTTAAAAGTTAGTATGCCATTGTTTGCAAATGAGATATTAGGAACAGTTGGGTTAGTTGAATCAATTCCGGGAAGCTTACAAGAAATTTTTGAGTTTGGAAAGCTTCAAACGTTTTTAAATCAGCTTGATGAGTGGAAAATTGGCGAGCTCGAAATGAAACTATCTCTGCTTGAAAAAGAAGAGGTTTCAATTATTAAGCAGTTAATTTTTAAAATGACGTGGAAAAATCAATTAGAACGTGTGACGCCAGAAGAGGATCGAGCGCTTCAAACATGGATGCAAAAAATGAATCGCATTGGTAAAGGAACGGGACGTCATGCCTCTAAATATCGTCGTGAAGCACGTACTGAGATGGAAAAGTGTCAGTCGGCGATTCCAGTTTGGATTATGCCAGTAAAAGAAGCTATTGAGAATTTTACGATTAATCCAGATTTATTTGATGTGGTAATTATCGATGAGAGTAGTCAATGTAATCTGTTAAGTTTACCTATTTTTATGCGAGCTAAAAAGGCAGTTATCGTCGGGGATGATCAACAAATTAGTCCGATGATGCCGGGAATTAGTGAAACACAAGTCAAAGATTTAGCTCAGCGTTATTTATATAATATTGAAGGAGGAAGTTCATACGATTTACAAACATCACTTTACGATGTGGCGTGTCGTGTTTTTTCAAGTAAAGGTAAATTAATGTTAAAAGAACACTTTAGATGTGTGCCTGAAATCATTGGTTTTTCAAATGCATTAAGTTACCATAACGAGATGATTCCATTAAAGTTACCACTGACTTCTGAGCAATTTAATCCACCAGTTTGTGCTATTTATATTGAAAATGCAACGCGTAATGAGCGAAAAGTCAATCATGAAGAAGCGATTCGTATTGTTTCTGATATAAAGGAAATGATTCAAAATCCTGCCTATTTTCATAAGAGTATTGGCGTTATTTCGTTACTTGGCGCAGAGCAAGCTAAATATATTTCTTCATTATTACTTGATGCTGTTGGTGAGAAAGTGATGATCGAGCGACAAATTATTTGTGGGGACGCTTATTCTTTCCAGGGAGATGAACGTGATATTATGTGTTTATCATTAGTTATTGCTCCGAATATGCGTTATAACACGTTGAATAAAAAACAATATACTCAACGATTTAATGTAGCTGCCTCACGAGCAAAATGCGAAATGAGATTATATCACTCTGTCACACTAGAAGAGTTAATGCCTGAAGATATTCGTTATCAATTATTAAGTTATTGTCAAAATCCTAAACCGATGTTTGTCTCAACAAGTGGGACATGTGAAACGTTGTTTGAAGTTGATGTGATGAAAGCTATTTTGTCACATGGTTATGAAGTGACTCCAAAAGTTCGCGTAGGAAAGTATCAAATTGACTTAGTTGTTGAGGGGGTACGTTCAAGGTTGGCTATTGAGTGTGATGGTGATACGTTCTATGGCAGTGAGAAAATTGAGCAAGATATGGAACGTCAGCGCGTACTAGAACGTGCAGGTTGGTGTTTCTTAAGAATTCGTGGAAGTGTCTTTTACCGTGATCCAGAGAAAGCGTTAAAAGTATTATGGGATAAATTAGAGCAATTAGATATTAAACCTAAAAACTAGAATTGAATTAAACCTTGATAAAGCTTTTGAAAATTTTATCAAGGTTTTTATTTTTAAGTAAATATTTGAGTATATTTAAATTAAAGTAGGTCATAATATATTTGTTAGTTATTCGGCAAAAAAACTAATAAAAATTGTTGACAGGATTCGACAGGCGTGATATTATATATGAGTAAGTTGTTAACGGAATGGCCCGTTGGTGAAGCGGTTTAACACACATGCCTTTCACGCATGCATACACGGGTTCGAATCCCGTACGGGTCACCATTTAAAATTAGATAGAAATATCTGCATGGAGGATTAGCTCAGCTGGGAGAGCATCTGCCTTACAAGCAGAGGGTCGGCGGTTCGAGCCCGTCATCCTCCACCATAATTAAATAAAAAAGATGCCGAAATAGCTCAATTGGTAGAGCAACTGACTTGTAATCAGTAGGTTGCGGGTTCAAGTCCTGCTTTCGGCACCATCTGGTGGGGTAGCGAAGTGGCTAAACGCGGCGGACTGTAAATCCGCTCTCTCCGAGTTCGGCGGTTCGAATCCGTCCCCCACCACCACTTTGAAAATGGGCTATAGCCAAGCGGTAAGGCAACGGACTTTGACTCCGTCATGCGCTGGTTCGAATCCAGCTAGCCCAGCCATTAAAAGTCCTGCTAGCTCAGTTGGTAGAGCATCTGACTTTTAATCAGAGGGTCAGAGGTTCGAGTCCTCTGCAGGACACCATTTATAGATGCGGGTGTGGCGGAATTGGCAGACGCGCTAGATTTAGGCTCTAGTACCTTTGGTGTGCAGGTTCAACTCCTGTCACCCGCACCATATTAATGATTAAAATGATAATTGGTTATCATTTTTTTTGTTTAGAAAATTAAATACTATAGCATATAAAAAAAGACTAGTTTTATTAAGAACTAGTCTTTTTTTATTCTTTTTTAAATAGTGCTGTCGGTTAAAGTATAATCTATTTACAGTGAATGACTTTAAGTGAAATCCTGAGACTCATAAAAGCTATAAATGGATTAACTGTTGAGTGTAGGATAGACTTTATGATGGTGCATAATTTTGACTCTGGTATTTTTTTTGAGTTTTCAAAGTAATACCATATTATATTTTATAAAAAATGTAATAGTTCTTTTCAACAAGAGAGACTTTTAAGACGAATATGGATTGATAAGATATACTTTCTTTAAATATAAAGCTAGTGAGCCTATTTAATTTAAACTCTTTTAAATAATCTTTATTTTTAATATTTAAAAATTTTCTATTACAATATGAATAAAATATCAAAATTTATTCTTTCAATATGGTTTTAATCAATAACATTGTAATAGGATAGGAGAGTTAATCTAACTATGTTAATATATGGAAAACACATTGTGGTGGAGAGAATGAGCAATGGATTCTAGATAAATATTTTATGTTTATTATTTCTAGTAGTTTGAATAATAAGGTTATTAGGAAAAGACATCGTTATGATGTCTTTTTTATATCAACTAAATTTCTTATTACTGAAAATCAGGAATAAATAAAATTATCCTGAAACTTAATACAGATACGATAACCCCTAATATCTTGGGCTGATATATAAATATGATTTTAAAAAATTATTATTATTTTAATCATTATATTTGACTTTTTAAATTGCTTAATATATAATAACAATATCAGTAATTATTACTATAATGAATTTGGAGGGATTACAATGTCATTAATCAATACTCAAGTAGTAGATTTTAAAGTTCAAGCTTATCACAATGGTGAATTCAAAGAAGTAACTAACGAAACAATTAAAGGACAATGGTCTGTATTCTTCTTCTATCCAGCAGATTTCACTTTCGTTTGTCCAACTGAATTAGGAGATTTAGCAGATAACTATTCTAAATTCCAAGAAATGGGATGTGAAGTATATTCTGTATCTACAGATACTCACTTCGTTCATAAAGCATGGGCTGATGCTTCTGAAACAATTGCAAAAATCAAATATCCAATGTTAGCAGATCCAACTGGAACTTTAGCTCGTGGATTTGGTGTTATGATTGAAGAAGAAGGTTTAGCTTTACGTGGAACATTCATCGTTAACCCAGAAGGTCAAATTAAAGCTTATGAAATTCATGATTTAGGAATTGGACGTAATGCTGAAGAATTAGTACGTAAAGTACAAGCAGCTCAATTCGTTGCTGAGCACGGAGATCAAGTATGTCCAGCTAAATGGCAACCAGGAGCTGAAACTTTAACTCCAAGCTTAGACTTAGTAGGAAAACTTTAATAGATAAAAAAGAGAGCATTCGCTCTCTTTTTTTATAAATTTTTGAATTGGGTATTATAGAGTTCAGCATAATATCCTTGTTTATTTAATAGCTCTTCATGTGTTCCTCTTTCTGAGATTCCATTTTTTGAAAGGACTAAGATTTCATCTGCTTCTTTTATAGTGCTTAAACGATGGGCTATTATAATGCTTGTTCGACCTTTTGTTAAATCTTCCAATGCCTCTTGAATTAACATCTCTGTGATATTGTCTAATGCTGATGTCGCTTCATCTAAAATGAGTATTGCAGGATTTTTAAGAAATACTCGTGCAATTGCGATCCTTTGTTTTTGCCCGCCAGAAAGCTTTACTCCACGTTCTCCAACAATAGTATCATATCCATTTTCTAGTGACATGATAAAGTCATGAATACGAGCTTTTTTGGCAGCTATAATTATTTCTTCCTCTGTTGCCTGTGGATTTCCATATAAAATATTATCACGGATATTGCCATAGAAAATATATACTTCTTGCTGAACGTGTCCAATATTTTTTCTTAAAGAGCTTAATTCATAATCTTTTATATTAATATCATCTATTAATATTTCTCCAGATGTTACATCATAAAATCTTGGAATTAGTAGAGAGATAGTTGATTTCCCAACACCTGATTCTCCAACTAAAGCTATTTTTTTACCAGATTCAATATTAATATTAAAATCTGTTAACACATGTTCTTCATTTGCTTCATATTTAAAGTTTACATGGTTAAAAATAATATTTCCCTTCGGATTATTTAAATAAATAGCATTTTCTTTTGACTTAATTTTGGGTTCTAATTGAATAATTTCGTAGAATCTTTCAAATCCTGCCCATCCTGTTTGGAATTGTTGCATAAAATTAATTAAGCGTTGAATTGGTTTAATTAAGAAATTTATGTATAGGAGAAACGCAGTAAAATCTCCAAATGTTAATGTATTATTATAAACGAGGATTCCTCCAATAATTAATAATATGAGATTCAAAATATCTATTAAAAAGGTATTTCCGCTTGAGAAGATTGACATTTGGAATAGTGCATTTTTCCATGAGTTAGCATAGTTTAAATTATTTTCAGTAAATTTATTGTACTCGTAATCTTCATTTGCAAATGATTTTGTTAAACGGATTCCCCCAATACTACTTTCAATTTGTGCATTGATTTCTCCTTGTGTTTTTCGTGTAGCTCTAAATCCTTGCATCATTGCATTCCGTCTCCACATTGAGAAGATGATAATTAAAATGATGATAGGAAATATCGATAAGGTAAATACAGCATTAATATTAAATAATATAATAAAACTTCCTATAATCATGATCAGAGATATAAAGATATCTTCTGGTCCATGATGTGCTAACTCTGTAATATCTCTTAAATCTCCTACTAATCGGGATATAATAACACCGGTTTTATTTTCATCATAATAACTGAAATTCAAGGATTGAAATTTTTTGAATAAATCTTGTCTCATATCAAATTCCATTTTACATCCCATAATATGCCCCCAATAGTTGACGATGTGTGAACATATTAAACGAATAATAAATAATATTAATAAAGTAAGACTTACTATAACCATAGATTGAATTTTTCCATTTGGAATATAATCATCCATAAATATCCCTGTAAAATAAGGATAAACTAAGTCGATACCTGCCATAAGTAGCGCGGCTATCATATCTAGAATAAATAATCCTAAATGATTCCTATAGTAAGAAATAAATTTTTTAAACATTTTTTCACTCCCTTATATGTGATTGTTCTAGTTTATCAAAAAAAAACAACATTTACAAATTATTCCTTTTAGTTATACATTTGTTATATATCAATATATTTATAACTGGTTATTTTGAAAGAGTAATACACATATTTTCCTCTTCTTTAGAATGACAAGTAAATAATAAAATTGTTATAATGTTATGTGAATAAGTATTTTTTTACAGATATTAATGACTTGGAGGGTAAGTGGATGAAAAGGTTAGATGTATATATTATAATTGCTGTTTTAATTATTAGTGGTGGACTATTCGCTATGTTTAGTTTACAGCCCCAGGTAGATCAAGAAGTGGTTATTTCTTTAAAAGGATCAGAATATGCACGAGTTCCTATTGATGGTAAGGAACATATTTATGAAATTGAAACAGAGCTAGGTTATAATAAGATAATTGTTAATGCTGAAGGTGTTCATATTGAAGAAGCTGATTGTCCAGATCATGAATGTATTTTATTTGGAACTTTAAGTAAAACAGGACAAAGTATTATTTGTGCACCACATTATCTAGTTATTGAAATAGTAGGAAATGTAGATAGTGGAATTGACGGAGTAGCAATCTAGGATAAGGTGGCGAGATATTTTGGAAAATGCAATGATTAAATTAAGTAATGTAACATTTGGTTATGAAGAGAATCAAACTGTATTAAAAAATTATAATTTATTAATTAATAAAGGTGAATTTGTAACAATTCTTGGTCATAATGGTTCTGGAAAGTCGACTTTATCGAAATTACTCGTTGGGTTAGTTAAAGCTAATGAGGGTGAAATCTATGTGGATAATCAATTGTTAGATGAAGAATCAGTTTATGATATTCGTCAAAAAATAGGGATTGTTTTTCAAAATCCAGACAATCAATTCGTAGGAAGTACTGTACGTGATGATATTGCATTTGGATTAGAGAATAAATGTGTTGAATATGATGAAATGCATCGCCTTGTGAATGAATATGCTGAAAAAGTTGGAATGAAAAACTTTTTAGACCGTGAACCGCATCGCTTAAGTGGAGGAGAAAAACAACGTGTTGCAATTGCGGGTGTTTTAGCTCTTGGAGCTAATGTTATTATTTTAGACGAAGCAACTGCAATGCTTGATCCACAAGGTCGTCAAAATATGATGAGTTTAGTTCGTGAATTGGCTGAAGATCATAATAAGACGATCATTATGATTACGCATCATTTAGATGAAGCTGTGTTTAGTGACCGTATTGTTGTGATGAATGATGGAGAAATTATTTTAGAGGGAAGACCAAAAGAAGTGTTTGCAAAGAAAGAGTTATTAGAATCTGTACAATTAGATGTTCCTTTTGCTGTTAAAGCTTCTTATGATTTGAAAGATAAAGGTATTATTGAGGATATTTGTACGAGCGATGAGGAGTTGATGAATAAGTTATGGGCATTAAGTTTGAAAAAGTAAGTCATGTTTATAATTTAAATACGCCAATGGAACAGCGAGCAATTTATGATATTAATATTGATATTCAAGATAATAAGTTTGTCTCAATCATTGGACATACTGGTTCTGGAAAATCAACGCTTATCCAACATATGAATGGTTTGTTAAAACCATCAAGTGGTGTGATTACTGTCGGAAAACAAACGATTAAATCGGATGAGAAAAACAAAAATTTAAAAGCGATTCGTCAGCATGTTGGCTTAGTATTTCAGTTTCCTGAGTATCAGTTATTTGAAGAAACTGTTGAAAAAGATATTATGTTCGGTCCAATGAACTATGGAGTTTCTGAAGAGGAAGCTCGTCAAAGGGCGAAAGAGGTTGCTAAGATTGTTGGGTTGGACGATAGTATTTTGGAGCAGTCTCCTTTTCATTTGAGTGGAGGACAGATGCGCCGTGTTGCGATAGCTGGAATTTTAGCGATGAATCCTGATATTTTGGTCCTTGATGAGCCCACTGCTGGACTTGACCCTCAAGGACAACATGAGATGATGCAGATTTTTAATGATTTGCATCAGAAGTATGGTAAGACTATTGTGTTAGTTACTCATGATATGAATCTGGTATGTGAGTATGCAGAGCATGTTATTGTGATGCATCGTGGTGAGATGAAGTTACAAGGGTCACCAAAAGAGGTGTTTAAAGAGGTTGAGTTACTTGGAGAGTGCGGGATTACTTTACCGTTAGCGGCGCAGAATTATTATAATTTTGCTTCAAAGCTCGGATTATCTGTTGAGGATTTACCTCTAACAACAGAGGAGTTTGTTTTAAAAATTGAAGATTTAGTAGAGAGGGGCTAGTTTGTGAACGGAATTATTATCGGACAGTATTTACCGGGTCAGTCATTTTGGCACCGACTGGATCCTCGTTCAAAGATTATTGCAACATCTTTATTTGTGATTTCAAGTTTTTTAATTGAGCAATGGTTTTTTATTGGACTTTTAGTTGTGGTTGAGTTAATTGCGATGAAGTTGACGAAGATCCCTTTGGATTATTTTTTTAGAAGTCTGAAGCCAATTTGGTTCTTTGTGATTTTGACGTTTTTCTTACAGGTTCTATTTAATAAGCAAGGAAATTTACTTTTTAGTCTGGGGCCTATCGGCATTTATGATGAAGGGCTTAATCTTGGTTTCTTTATGAGTATCCGACTTATTATTGTTGTGCTTATTTCTACTTTGTTGACACTTACGACTAAACCATCTGATTTGACGTTGGCGCTTGAGTCTTTATTCAAGCCATTTAAGAAGGTGGGGTTGCCGGTATCGGAGTTGGCGTTGATGATTTCGATTGCGCTTCGATTTATTCCAACATTATTCGAGGAGACGCAGAAGATTTTAAAGGCGCAGGCTTCTCGTGGTGTAGATATTAAGGAAGGTAAGTTCAAGGATAAGGTCATGCAGTTGATTTCTTTATTGGTGCCATTGTTTATTTTGTCGTTTAAACGCGCGGATGAGTTGGCGAATGCGATGGAGGTTCGTGGTTATGTTCCAGGACGTCCTAAGACGAGTATTAATCGTTTGTGCTGGCATGTGGCAGATACGGGATTAATTGTTGTTTGTTTAGTTATTTTTGTTGGTGCAATTGTGTTCTAAAGGTGGGTCATTATGAAAAGAATTAAATGTACGGTTGCTTATGATGGTACTTTGTTTAATGGGTATCAACGTCAACCGGGTCAAAGAACGGTACAGGGTGAAATTGAGGCAGCTTTAGAGAAGATTAGTAAGCAACCGGTTACGATTCATAGTTCGGGACGCACGGATACGGGTGTGCATGCATACGGTCAAGTTTTCCATTTTGATAGTGTGGTGAATATGGATGGTAGTCGATATGTTCGGGCATTGAATTCGATCTTACCTGAAGATATTTATATTATTGATAGTCAGGAGGTTCATCCTGAGTTTCATTCTCGTTATCATGGAAAGGTTAAGGAGTATCGTTATCGATTGTCTTTAAATGAGTATAATCCAATGAAGCGTAATTATGTTTATTATCACCGCTTTTCACTTGATGTGGAAAAGATGAGAGAGGCAATGACGTATTTGCTTGGGACTCATAATTTTACGTCATTCTGTGGTAATTTAGATGATATTGATAAGGTGAGAACGATTTACCAGGCAGATCTCATTGATGAGGATGGCGAGTTAACGTTTATTTTCGTTGGGAATGGATTTTTACGTTATATGATTCGTATTATGGTCGGTACGTTGATTCAAATCGGAGAAGGTAAGAAAAAACCCGAAGATATTAAGACAATTATCGAGGCCAAAAATCGAAAATTGGCAGGTCATACTGCTAAGCCGCAAGGGTTGTATCTGCAACGAGTTGATTATCCAGAAGAGATGTTGAAACCTTTGACGGATTATGTAGATAATGAAAAATAATTGTAAAAATAAGGTGTTCATAACCTAGGTGAGGAAAAAAATGAAAGGTTAATTATAATGAGAATGTTTGTTTATCAAACAGTTTATGTTATAATTTAAATAGATAGGGTGATATAAGGGAAGCAACGAGTTATTTGTTGAATTATACAGGAGGCAAATATGGCACTAAAATTCATAAATAAATTATTTAGTCGACAGGAGCAGTCGACGCAAAGCATGATTCAACCTAATGACGCTTTAAATCTTGATGACCTTTCAAAATATACACAGGTTATTGCAACTAAAGAAACATTAGGATATAAAGGATTAAGACGTGCGTTTGATGAGAAGTTACCAGTTGAATTAACGGTAACGGATGAAAATGGTGATAGCTTTGTTGTATCAGGAACGATTTCTCATTATGATGAGCATTATGAGCAATTATTAGTTATCACGGATTCAACTTTAAAGCGTGTTGTATTTAATCAAATTACTGATGTTAAAATCAATGGATAATTTTTAGATATTAGAAAAGAAGTAGGATGTTGGGTCCTACTTCTTTTTTTATTCGTAGAGTTCGAGTTCTAGATTTTTGATGTTTTGGTACATGAGAGAGAAGTAGTCGTCTCCGTTGTTTATTTGGTCGTAGGTGAGTGTTGCAAGATTGTAGAGCGTAGCAGTTTTTAGGTGGAGTTCGCTTTGGAGTTGTTTGGCTTTATAGTTTGTTATGTTTTCTTCAAAGTATAGGTAGGAGAGGTTTAGGTCTGATACGAGTCGTTGTACAGTTTCTAATTCTTGTTGTGGGAGTGGGCTTTCATACATATCGGTGATTGGAATTTGAATGAGTCCATATCCAGCCCATGTTGAGTAGGCAGCATGTGTAACGAGGAAGTAATGATTCGGAGCAGTGCTCAGGGATAGAAAGGCGTTGTTGAGGTCGAGAAGTTTTTCTTTTAGTTCTTCGAAGTTCTTGTCAAAGGTTGGTTTGTACTCTGGAAGTAGTTTGATAAGTTCGTCACGGATGATTTCACACATCATGATGGCGTAGCTAGGATGTAGCCATAGATGATTATAAGGACTTTCGTACATGATGGTGATGTCATTGGTTTGGCTACGACTGTCTGGAAGGTGATAGTCTGAAATAATGGTGTTTAGATTGTCATCTTTTCGAGCGGGTGATTCTGTTGTTGAGAGAGTGCCACTGATGAGGGTTTGGGCTTCCCCAATTTCAGGAGCTGTTTGTTGTTTTATGAGGCTGATGATTTCAATGTAATTTAAGTTCTTTTCTTGGAATTGTAATGAAATGTCCCCGATATATGGTTCAAGTGTGTCATCGATATAGAGGAATAGTTGTGAGGATAGGATTTGGTTGGTAACGTTGTCGTTTAGCTGGTAGTTGTGGATATCACTTTCAGGGGTTAAGATTGAGTTGACGTTGACGTATTGTCCGCCTATTTTTTCGGTGAAGTAGGTAAGTGGGTAGACGGTTGTTAGGATGTTGAGTTGTTTTTGGGTGTGGTTTTCTGTACTTGGTTTTTGATTGCCACAGGAAACAAGTAGGAAACAGGTGAGAAATAGTAGTATGTTTTTTTTCATCATGATAACTCCTTTGGTGTCTGATGTTTTTATTTTTTACGTTAAACGGGGAATAATTCCATCTATCAAAAAGTTTTTATTTATGAGATAATGGGATTTGAAATTTATTTAGCTAAAGGAGTTATGATGATGAGCGGATTCTTTATTACATTAGAAGGCGGAGAAGGGGCCGGAAAGACAACTATTGCAAATGAATTAATCCAAAAGTTATCAGAGCTTGGGATTGAGACTCTGTATACACGTGAACCTGGTGGGATTAAAATTGCGGAACAAATTCGTGAGGTTATTTTAGATCGTGAGAATACAGAGATGGATAGTCGTACTGAGGCTTTACTTTACGCTGCTGCGCGTCGTCAACATTTAGTTGAAAAGGTTAAACCGGCTATGGATGCAGGAAAGATTGTGTTATGTGATCGCTTTGTAGATAGTTCGATTGTATATCAAGGTTATGCTCGTGGAATTGGGATGGATGAAGTACGCGAGATTAATCAGTTTGCGATTGAAGGGTTTATGCCCGATATGACGATTTTTTTTGATATTAAGCCAGAGGATGGACTAGCGCGTATTGCTGCTAATAGTGGTCGTGAGGTTAATCGTTTGGATTTAGAAGGGCTTGAGTTTCATCAGTTAGTGTATGAAGGGTATAAAATTCAAGCTAATTTGTTTAGTGAACGTATTGTAACGGTTGATGCAACGCAATCAATCCAAGCGGTGACAAATGAAATTTGTCAGTTAATTTTAGAGAAGTTAGGTAAATAATAAAGGATTGATGAAAGGTGGTGATGGATGTGAAAGGTTGGGAGACAATTAAGGATCGCCAGCAAGAGGTGGTGCGCTTTTTAATCAATAGTTATCAAAAAAATAGACTGGTGCATGCGTACATTTTAGAGGGACCTAAAGGTGTTGGAAAGTTGTTTGTTGCGAAGAATTTTGCTAAAATGTTATTATGCGAGTCGGATGATAGGATTTGTGGTACGTGCCGTCATTGTCAGATGATTGAGTCTGATGGGCATGTGAATGTTTATATGATTCGACCGGATGGAAATAGTATTAAGAAAGAGCAGATTCAAGAGCTTCAGTCGGAGTTTTCAAAGATGGCAGCGGAGGATTGTGCAAAGGTTTATATTATTGAGGATGCTGATAAGATGTCTGTGAGTGCGGCAAATAGTTTGCTTAAGTTTTTAGAGGAGCCGAAGGCGAATACTTATGCGATTATGTTGACGCAGAACAAGCAGAAGTTGCTTCCGACGATTCGTTCACGGTCTGTCATTCTTTCATTTAAGTCTTTATCGAATGAATCTTTAATACAGCAATATGTTGAAGCGGGAGTGTCGCAACATGCTCCGATTATTTCGGCTTTGACTCAAAATATAGATGAAGGTATCGAGTTAGCAGAGTCAGCGCATTTTAATTCGTTGATTGAGCTTGTTTTGAAAATTGAGGATTGTTTCGTAAAGACGAATTTTGATCCCTCAATTGTGCTAGCTAGGCATCAAGATTTAGTTAAAGAGAAGGATGCTCAGTTTTTATTTTTGAAGCTTTATATGATTTATTATGAGGATGTCTTGAAATTAAAGGTGGGTAAGACAAAGGATTTGCGTTATCGTATGTATACGGCGCCACTTTCGAGTAGTGAAGAAGCTAATTCGCTTGCAATTTGTTTGAAGAAGCTACGAGCCTTGATGGATGCAGAAAAGCATTTGATGGCTAACGCAAATGTGTTGCTTTGTTTTGATCAACTATTTTTAGAAATGAAGGGAGGATTTATTGATGCAATATGAAGTAGTAGGGGTACAGTTTAAGCAAGTTGGAAAAAAATATTTCTTTGATCCAAACGGTTTTGAGTTAAAGAAAGGTGATTATGTTTTAGTTGAGACGATTCGTGGAATGGAGTTTGGTACGGTTGTGATCGGTCCTAAGTTTGTGAATGAAGAGGATGTTTTTTTACCGTTAAAACCTGTTATGCGAATTGCAACGGACGAGGATATTGAAAAGCATCGTAAAAATAAGGCTGATGAAGTTGAGGCTTTAGCTAGTTGTGAGCAGTTAATTATTAAGAATAAATTAGATATGCAACTTTTAGGTTGTGAGTATACGTTTGATCGTACGAAGTTAATTTTCTATTTTACAGCTGAGGGACGAGTTGACTTTAGACAGTTAGTTAAGGATTTAGCTTATACGTTCCGTTTACGCATTGAGTTACGCCAAATTGGGGTTCGTGATGCTGCCAAGATGATTGGTGGTCTTGGACCTTGTGGGCGTGTGTTATGTTGTACCTCATTCCTTGGGGAGTTTGCAACGGTAACGATCAAGATGGCAAAGAATCAGCAGTTATCATTAAATCCATCTAAGATTTCAGGGATTTGTGGTAAATTATTATGCTGTTTAAAATATGAAAATGAAACATATGTTGAATTAATGCAACGATTACCTGACGTTGGAAATCGTGTGTTAACCGAATTCGGAGAAGGACGCGTTCGTTCAATCAACATGATTTCAGAAACATTACTCGTTGATTACAAAGATACAACACGTAAACACGAAGCATCTGAAATCATCAAAATTCTAGATCGAAAAGTCAAAAAAGAAGAAATCCCATTCGACCCAGAACTAAAAGAACTGATGGACTAGGATGTTGAGTCAAGCGGTTAATGATCCTCAAAAATGCAAGTACCAGCGACTTAGTTTCTCAAAGAGAAATGGTCGGTGTGTCCGATTTTTGAAGGTCATTGCTTGACGAAACTCGACTGGACTAAAGAAAAAGCTGAACCGGACGGTTAATCTCGCGTAAAAGTGAACCATCACCCGAATCATCGCTTTTTGATGATGAAGAGTGAGGGGAACTTTATAGTGAGATTGTTCGGTAAAGCTAGATTGGACTAAAAAGCTGAACCGGACGGTTAATCTCGCGTAACTCTAAAGGATAACTTTTTACTAAGCTTCGTTATATTCAGCTAGTAAGCGTAAAAGTTCCCTAGAGATTGGTGAAGATCATCTAATTCTCAATTGGTAGATTGTTTCCTGATGCGGTAAATAGAGATTTTTAGTTTGGCGTTAATTTTTATAAATTGTGGATAATATTTGGATATTGTTTTTTTATAATCTTATGATGTAATTTTTAGGACTCGCTTGGTGTTCATGTTAGGTGGCATTTAGCGAGTTTAAGTTTGTAGGTGGTGAATTTCATGCAGAAATTTTTAAAGGAGAACGAGGTTTTAAATGATTTATTAGGTTATGATGGATTGAAGATTATTCAAAATCCAGAGATGTTTAATTTTTCACTTGATTCAACGTTGCTTGGTGATTATCCGACGATTAATAAGGGTGTAAAGTCGATTGTGGATTTATGTACGGGTAATGCGCCGGTTCCGTTATTTTTATCGCTTCGTTCTAAGGCACATATTACAGGTGTTGAGATTCAGGATATGTCTTATGATTTGGCGACTCGTAATGTGGCGGTGAATGGTCTTGAGGATCGTATTACGATTGTGAAGGGTGATTTAAAAGGAATTCATGAGCAGCTTGGAAAGTATGCTCATGATGTGGTCACTTGTAATCCTCCTTATTTTAAGGTAAATCCAGATAGTAATTTGAATAAGAATGATTATTTAACCATTGCACGTCATGAGGTTTTAGCGACACTTGATGATGTGGTGAAGGAAGCTTCATTATTATTAAAGCATGGTGGACGTTTTGCAATGGTTCATCGCCCAGATCGTTTAGTCGATATTATTGAAACGTTTAGAAAGTATAAGATTGAGCCTAAGCGTATGCGATTAGTTTATCCACGTATTAATCGTGAGGCAAATGTGTTATTAATTGAAGGAATCAAGGGTGGTAATCCTGGAAATCTACGTATTGATCAACCGTTGTTTGTTTATGAGAATGAAACAAGTTTAAATTATAGCCAAGAAATTTTAGATTTATTTATGTTAGGAAAAAAGGAATAGAGTCCTTAGGTTAGACGGCTTACTCTGTTGAGTAAGATCGTTGCTTTCCTTTGGTTGGAAATTCATTTTAAACCATTAAAAGCTATCCACAGGATAGCTTTTTTGTATTTTTACATAAAAAATGGATAAACTATGGTTATCATGGGTAATGTAGGTGATTGAAGTTGAAGAAGTCGCTTGTTATGATTGGATTAATTGTCTTAACAATGATTGTTTATTTGGCTGGATTTTATTATTCGATACAGTTTGATAGTGTAGTAGCAGCAACTTGGGGACTAGTTTATATGATTCTATCGGTGGCTTCAGTCTTAACGTGGCTCGTTATTTTTATTTATTCGGATTCTAAAAATAAGTTGCCATGGTTATTTATTATCGCCTTGTTTCCGGTTATCGGGATTATTTTGTATTTAATGCTTGGACATAATTTTCGTGAGACATTTCGGTATCGTCGTAGATTGAAGGAATTAGGCCCAGACTATGTTGTCCCATCGAGTGATTATGAGACGTCGGATATTAAGACGGAAATGAGTAAATTGTCACAGATGCTCGTTCGTTTAAATACAATGACATGTCGAAGTGATGTTTCATTTAGAACGAAGACGCGAATTTTAACAAATGGAGATCAAAAATTCCCTGTTTTAATTGATGCAATTAAAAATGCGCAGGAATTTATTTTTATTGAGTATTACATTTTTAATAGTGATGATATTGGGATGGAAGTTATTAATGCGTTAAAAGAACGAGCACAGGCAGGGGTTGACGTTAAATTATTATTTGATCCTCTTGGAACCTCTCGAAAGATGAAGCACTCTGTTTTAAGGGAGATGAGAGAAGCGGGAATTGTTGTGGCTGAATTTGACCCAGTTTTAGTTCCATTTTTAACGAATAAGGTTAACCATAGAAATCATCGAAAAATTGTTGTAGTGGATGGTCGACTTGCGATTACAGGTGGAATTAATGTTGGAGATGAGTATATTCATCGTTCTAAGAAATTTGGATTTTGGCGGGATACATCTATTTTGGTAGAGGGAGAGGCGGTTCGTGATTTTGCTGTTTTATTTTCGGGTGATTGGTTTTTTGCAACGGGTGAACGTCTAACGAATGATCTTTATTATAAAAAGGTGACAGAGGTTGAAGATGGAGGAGTTCAAGTTATTGACTCAGGACCTCAGTCAACACTTGCTGCGATTAAACAAGCTTTTTTTAGGATGATTATGGGAGCTGAAAAAAGTGTTTATATTATTACCCCGTATTTGATTCCTGATTTTGATGTCATAACGGCACTAAAAAATGCAGCTTTGGCAGGAATTGATGTTCGCATTATTGTCCCAGGTCGTGCAGATCGAAAGTTTGTATACTATGCGACGCAATCGTATTTTGAACCATTGCTTGAAGTTGGAGTTCGAATTTTTACTTATGATGGTGTTTTTTGTCATTCTAAGGTCATTGTAGTAGATGAGGAAGTAGCCTCTGTTGGAACAACGAATATGGATATCAGAAGTTTTTATTTGAATTTTGAAGTAAACGTAATGCTTTATCATACGGAATCGATTCAGAGTATACTGAATGATTTTAATATTGATTTGTCTAGAAGCACAGAGGTTATTTATTCACAGTGGATAAAACGATCTGCTTTTAAGCGCGCTCTGGAATCATTAGCTCAATTATTTTCGTCTATTATGTAGCAAAATTCGACATAACTCTTTATAATTAAGAGAATAATATTAGTAAAAAGAGTGGAGATGGTCGTATGATTGCGAATACTCATCGACTAGTTGGAGAATTTTTATATCAGGAACTTCCAAAAGAGTTACAAAAATGTGTATGTCGACGAAAATTTGTATTTGGTAATGTTAAACCTGATTTAAAGAAAAAGTATCGTCAGTTTAGTCATTATTATCGGGATAATGTGACGGTTATTTTTAAGTGGCTTGATATTATGATTGAAAAAGATTATGAGATAGAAGAGTTTTCAGAAAAGTTAGGTATTTTAATTCACTTTTTCTGTGACTATACGTGTATTTATCATGCGAATGATTATTTGCACGCATCACATTCAATTAGACAGCATATTCAATATGAAGGAAAGTTACATTTGTATGCATCACGCCAGTTAAAAGATTTCAGTAAAATGGCCATTATTCCATTTCAAAATCAGCAGGAGATTTATGATTATGTAGCGAATCTGACATTTGAGTTAAATCAAGAGCCTGCGGTGATTAGTGTAGAAAAAGATTTTGAGAATATGATGACGTTATCGATGTCGGTGTTGTTATATATTTTAAATCATAAATATCGAGGTAATTAGTGTTAAACGCGTTAATATCTAAGGGAAAAATCTGCTATAATAGATAAGTCTCTAAGTGTTTAGTGAGATGAATTTTTTATAGAGATAATCTAATTAATGTGTTTAGCACTTTTTCCTTAGATAATTAAAAAGAGATATTGGTTATAGAGAGATATCAATGAATTGAAAGAATTTTTTTACGGGATGATAGGAGCTTCTATCCCCAATAGTTCAGGAGCCTATTCTTAAAAATAATAACTGAATTAAAAAAGCAAAAAATTCTCTATTTCCACATAGAATAAATTTAGTAGAGCACATGGCGTGTGATATAGATGGAGTGAAGATTATGCAGATTCAAAAAAGTTTTAAACAAGACCTTGCTTCTTTATATTTGGTGGCAACACCAATCGGTAATTTAGGGGATATGACGCCTCGTGGAATTGAGGTTTTGAAATCAGTGGATATGATTGCAGCTGAGGATACGCGTCATACAAAGAAATTGTGCCATGTTTATGAGATTGAGACACCGTTAACGAGTTATCATGAACATAATAAGGGAACAAAAGGTGACTATATCATAGAGCTATTAAGTGAGGGTAAAAATGTTGCGCTTGTAAGTGATGCAGGATTACCTTGCATTTCAGATCCGGGTTATGAGATTGTGGCAGAGGCGATTAAAGCTGGGTTTGCGGTGATTCCAGTTCCAGGTGCAAATGCGGCGTTAAGTGCATTGATTGCATCAGGATTAGTTCCACAGCCATTTTTATTTTATGGATTTTTAAATCGTGTGAAGTCGAAGAAGAAAAAAGAGTTAGAAGAGTTAAAGTATCAACCCTTTACAACGATTTATTATGAGTCACCTCATCGTATTAAGGAGACGTTACAAGCGATGCAAGAGGTTTTAGGAAATCGTCGTATTGTGATTGCACGTGAGTTAACAAAGCAGTATGAAGAGTTTGTTCGCGGAACGGTTGAAGAATGTTTGAATATTGTCGATGATTTACGCGGTGAGATGGTTGTGATTGTTGAAGGATCAACTGAAACGAAGGAAGAAACGTTATGGTGGCAGGAACTTGAAGTTGTTGATCATGTTGAACATTATGTTTCTGAAGGGTTCAGTACAAATGAGAGTATTAAGCGTGTAGCGAAGGAACGTGGTTTGGCGAAAAACGAAGTTTATCGTGCGTATCATGTTAATTAATGAGTAGGTTGAAAACAAGCTAAGAGGTGAGATGTATGTCATTTTATCGTGACACATGGGCAGAGGTTGATTTAGATGCAATTGTTTATAACGTACAACAAATTAAAAAGTTGCATCCAAATAAAAAGATTTTTGCGGTTGTTAAAGCAAATGGCTATGGTCATGGCGATGTTGAGGTTTCTAGGGTTGCACTTTTAGCGGGGGTTACGAATTTAGCGGTTAGTGGACTTGATGAAGCATTAGGTCTTCGAAAAGCTGGGATTGAAGCGCCTATTTTAGTTTTAGGAATGACTCGCTTAAAAGATGTTAGTATTGCAGCGCAGTATAATATTGCCCTAACAGCTCACGATGAGTGTTGGATTTCAAAGTTAGTTGAGTTACCATTAGAAACGCCTGTAAAAGTCCATTTGAAAATCGATAGTGGAATGCATCGATTAGGATTAACAACAAAAGAAAAAGTAAAAGAAACATTTGAATTATTAAAAGCAGCACCAAATGTTGAGCTTGAGGGAGTCTTTACTCATATGGCGACAGCGGATTGTGATGCGGATTATTTAGAATATCAGATTAAAACCTTTGAATCTTTAATCGAAGATTTAGATTTAAGTTCTATTAAATATGTTCATATTGAAAATACAGCGACGTTATTACAACGAGAATTTGAATTTGATCACGCCATTCGTTTAGGACTTGGTCTTTATGGTATTAATCCAGATGCGACGTTTATTCCACTTGAATTTGATTTAAAACCAGCCCTAAAGCTATATTCTAAAATTACTCAGGTTAAACGTATCAACAAGGGAGACAAAGTTGGATATGGGGCAACTTATACAGCGGAGAATGACGAGTGGATTGGAGTTGTTCCAATCGGCTATGCCGATGGCTGGATTCGTGCTCATCAAGGCCGAAATGTTATTGTTGAAGGGAAGGAATGTGAAATCATCGGACGTGTTTGCATGGATCAGCTCATGATTCGCCTTCCACACGAAGTTGAGATGGGAACAATGGTAACCTTAATCGGAGATGGAATGCCAGTTGAACGTGTAGCAGATGAAATTGGAACCATTAGTTATGAAATTTTATGTATGTTAAGCGACCGTGTTCCCCGTGTTTATAAACAGGATCGAAAAATTATTACGGTTCGAAAAATGAGATTTGATCATGAATAATTAGATAAATAAAAAAGCTAATCTATGATTAGCTTTTTTTTATCGTTAATGAAGAGATGCCTGAACTGAAGAGCCTAAGAAGATATTTATTACTGAGGGTGGAGATGATATTTGATTAATATCTTAACAATTCTTCCACTTTTTGATGGAATATATTTGGAGTTTTTTTATAATGTACAGTTAAATGCTCAAGATATTGAAGTTTTAGCTCTTGTAGTAATTCTTTTGGTTGAAATTTATTGGCGTGATCTAATAAATAAATTATCTTATCTTCTTCATTCAACTTAAAAAATAAATTTAAAGTATGCTTATACCAATCTTTTACCATGGAATACTCGACCTTATCTGAATTAAAGTCTCTTGCTTCATGGCAATATTTTATTGCTATTTTATAATCCTGTAAATGATAATAATTTATGCTAATTAATAGTAAATGTGCAATTTCTTCAGCAGTATCTGTCGCATAATGGCGTGCTTTTTTTAAAACGGATATTGATTCTTGGTATTCCTTTTGACTCATTAAATGCAATCCAATACCAAAATAGGCATACCCAAAATAAGGTTCATAATTTAATTCTGAGATAACAGATTGGAAACAATGAATAGATTTTTGGTGTTCTTTAAATTCGTAAAAGATAAGACCCTCTAGTATTTTAGCTCCAGCTAACGGTTGTGGATTTTTACAGGAATTTAAAATGTTATCAATATATGGAATGCAATTATTCAAATCCCCTGATTTATAGTACATTTCCGCAAGCATAATTTGTAATGTATAATAGGTTTCTGAATCATTCTCACTTGTATATTTTAACGCTAAAAGAAAATAGATAACTGCTTGTTTATATTCTGATTGATATTTCATAATTTCACCAATTTTTATATAAGTTTGAAGGGGTGAAATATTACTTCGAATAGCAGTTTCGATACAATTCAAGTAGAATTGATGTGCTTTTTTATGATCAGATATTTTGGAATAATGAGTTGCAAGTTTGTCGTAGATACCATAAATTTGACTGTGAAGATTATATTTTTCGAGTTCGTTAATACAGTATTGATAATTAGAAATTAATTTATTGATACTTTCAAAGTTCGTATTTAGCCAATTTATTGCTTGTTCCTCTAAGGTCATTGAAAATTGTTCTTTTGTATAGAGATTTATGATTTCCCCGTTAGTTATTTTGAAGATGGCATCATAGATAGACGATATCATTTCTCGAGAGGGTGAGCGTTTTTCAGACTCAATCATGCTAATATAATGTTGATGTATTCCATATTTAGAAAAATTATACTGTTTGATAAAAAAATGGTTACGGATATGTTTTAATTTAGTCGAAATTTTTACGTAAACAAAAGGCTGCATGAATTATTTTTCTCCTTAAACAATCTAATTTATAATATTATTTGCTACTATGTTGATAATAAATGTTAAAGAATAAAAATATCTATTTTACTTTAGATAGAAGATATAGGGAATTTAAAAAACTAGTCAAGGGAGAGACTAGTTTTTTTGTGTTATGTGATTAGAAAGAAAACTATTAAGTTTACTTAATAGGCTTTTTTTAATTTTTAGAAAGATATCTTAATTATGACACGTATTTTTGAGGACGACAACCTATCACAATTATTCTCGAAAAGAGTGATATATTGTCGTAAAATGAAAAAACATGTAAAATTTTTAGAGGTTAATTGTATAAAAATATTTGTGCTAACAAAGTAAACTCTAAAATTGATATTATTGGAGGTTAACATGAATTCCATAAAGATAGATTATGACTATAGGTTCCTAGATTTCTCTGATGATAAAAATAAATCATTATGTATGATTTGCTTTAAAGGTGGATCTAAGTCAATATTTTGGACACAAAAAAGTTAAGTTTTTAAGCCACTTGTCGAGCAAGTTGCTCACATTCTTCAGGTGTTAAATAATTAATCGATCCATGCATTCGTTTTCGATTGTACCAGCCCTCTATATATTGAAACAAAGCGATTCTAGCCTGTTCAAATGTAACATATGTTGTTTGATACACTTCTTCTTTCTTTAGAGTGGCATGGAAAGATTCGATACAAGCATTATCGTAAGGACATCCTTTACGACTAAAAGATTGGATGATGTTAAAGTCTAAAGTTAAGTCTTTAAACTCTTGGCTGGTATACTGCGATCCTAAATCAGTATGGAGAATAATCTCACCTTTAGGTTTTTGAGAAAAATAAGCATTCTTTAAAGCTTTGACGATAATATCCGTTGTCATTTGTTTAGAAAAGTGATAACCAATAATTTTTTTAGAATGTAAATCCATGACTGATGCTAGGTAGCACCAACCTTCTTCTTGAACGTGAATATAAGTAATATCCGATACCCATTTTTGGTTAATTGAGTTGGTCGAAAAATCCTGTTCTAGAATGTTTTCACGTTCTAAAACAAGTTCTTTAGATTGCTTATAAGGGGTATATTTCTTTTGAATAATAGAAGCTAAGCCTGCTGATTTCATTAATCGTTGGACACGCTTTAAGCTAACAGATAATCCTTCTTTAATCAACTGACGGTGTATCTTAATAGCACCATATCGACGCTTACTTTCAAAATAAATTTCCTTAATACGTTTAATGTCCTCTAGGGTAATCTCTGTATCATCTATTGAAGCAATTGGAGAAATCTGTTTAATCCATTTGTAAATTGTTACTTCTGAAACACCATATTCACGACTTAGATCTTTAACTGAACGCCCAGTTTTATAAAGTTCAACAATCATTGATTTAAATTCAGAATTATATTTTTTCATATCGACACATCCTTTAATTATTAAGTCTATTGTAACGACTTAACTTAAATGTGTCCATATGACTATACTAGCACCAAGGAGTATATTTAAATGATATTCATCCTGTGTATAAGATAAATTTAGGGGAATTAATTGTTTTAGAGATTAAAAAAAAATTGAGAAATTATTTTACACATGAACTAGTATTGCGAGGCTTTATATTAGAAGAGAG
The DNA here is from genome assembly GCF_938044715.1 of uncultured Turicibacter sp. NCBI lineage: Bacteria > Bacillati > Bacillota > Erysipelotrichia > Erysipelotrichales > Turicibacteraceae > Turicibacter > uncultured Turicibacter sp. The sequence continues at coordinate 27,952 of NZ_CALIOS010000122.1, read as the reverse complement.
TGAATTGAAAATTTTCCTGGATTTATTTTGTTTTAACAGCGTGAAGTATATGATGTGTACCTTTTGTAATAATCTAGAAGAGATGGGGATTTCATGTAATTCTTTAGTTGAGAATGAAAATTATTGTTATAATCATAAGAACTATTGCTATAAAACAAATGAATGTTATTTTAATCAGATAGTTTGTGGGATTCAACAACTAAGAGAGGAATTATTATCATCACAATATAAATCATTTTTTTTGGTCTATCAACCTAAGCTAGATGTGAAAACTGAAAAAGTTCATTCAGTTGAAGTTTTAACTCGCTGGCAACATCAAGATTATGGTGTAATAAGTCCTATCGACTTTTTAAAGATTATTAAACAAATGGGCAATCAGTACGAATTTGATTTATTTATCATTAAAAAATCTTGCAAGGAAATTAAAGATTTATTGGGTTATATTGATAATTTCTCGGTTAATGTTTCAATCAGCACTTTAAACCAAGTTAATTTCTCTAATGCTATTGAGAATATTTTAGAAGAAGCGGGAATTAGACCAACATATTTAACAGTAGAGATTTTAGAGGATGAAAATATTAGTGATTATAAAAATGTTGCCTTAAATTTGAATAATTTGATTCAAAAAGGAATTCGGATTTCTTTAGATGATTTTGGTAGTGGGTATTCTTCCTATTATCGTTTATTAGAATTAAATGTTTCAGAACTCAAAATTCCAAAGGAATTTTTTCAAGAGAATTTTGAGTTTACTTCGAAGAATGAAAAGATTTTATTTGGAATTATTAATATGTGTAAAGAAATGGGCATTCAAACAGTGGCTGAAGGAATTGAAAGTATTAGTGATGCACAGTATGTTAAAAAATTAGGAGTGGATTACATACAAGGATATTACTATTCAAAACCGTTAAAAAAAGAAAGCTTTATCAATTATTTAACTAATCAAAGTTAATTTATATCAATCAGTAATTAGGATTGATTAGAGTACAATTAACCGATTCTTTTATGAGATTTATTGTAGTTATAGGAGGAGTTATCTAAATGAGAATGATAATATCTCTAAGTATTGCCTTAGTTTTAACTCTATCTCCTTTTCTTGAATTAGGAACAGTTATGGTCAATGCAAAATCGTTAAGAAATGCTCAACTTAGCTTACAAACGACAGCTGAAGATAATCAAGTTTCAAATCAAGAGGATAAGACGGCAAGCTTAGAAGAGAGTAAAGAGGAAAACTCTGATTCAACTGATGGAGTTTCAGACGAGAGTTTAAATCAGGAAACGGAGGAACCATTAGATGAAGTTATAGAGTTTCCTGAAGAAGAACAGTTAGATCAAGAGGCAGAGATGCCAAAAGAAGAAAATTCAGATGAGAGTGGATTAGGTGCCACAACATCAACAGATGAGGGCTCAGACACGACGGAAGAGGATGTAATCATTGGTGATGGCACGACAGAAGAGGATATCAATGATGTGAATAATCAACCAGAGAGTCAGCTAGAGGTAGAGACTGAAATTTCTAATCAAACAACAGTATTTGAAACAAAAAATAATAAGGTTGCAACAGGAACTTTGGAGTTTGATATTTATTTTCCAACCCCTCTTTCCCAGATTAAAGGCATAAATTTAACTCTAAAAAAAGATGGACATGAGATTGGAAAATTAAGTTTAGAACAATTAAGTGGAACAATTGGACAATCTGACTATACGATTGAAAAAATGAATTCTAAACGTGAACTCTTAGAAGATGGAGATGTTTATTTCTTACATATTAGCATTCATGATTTAGAAATTGGAATGTATGAAGCAGAACTAACTGGTGGGGGATATCAAGCAACGGTAATTCCAAATATTAGTTTAGATAAATATTCAAAACGTGTGAAGTTTTCGGTATCTCATTCGAATGTGAATCAAGAGGCACGAGTAAATGAGGAGTATCCTAAGGCGTTCTTAGCCGGCGATGTGAATCAAGATGGTCAAATTTCAATTGATGATTATGAATTAGTTATCGAACATTTGGGGACAAATGATGAAAAGTACGACTTAAATCGTGATGGAATTGTAGATATTACTGATTTGTCATATACATATGGAAATATTGGTTTAACTGCTCAGGCTACTAATATTGAAAATACAAACATCATTGTTAATTTAAATGACATTAAAGTAGAATCAACAAATACTAATATCGGTGAGAATCAAGATATTTCAGATTTATTCCTTAATGAGTCAACAACTGTTCATTTATCAAAAATAGATAATGAGGCTCCGTCTGAGGAATCTCCACTAAGCATTGATATGAACTTTGGTACAGAATCTGAAAGCCAAGCTGTGTTAATGGAGCAAGTGGTCATTAAAGTGCCAGCGAATCAGACTTTTAATAATGATGAAGTTGGAATTCCTGAAAAAGGATTTGTTAGTTACATTGATGATTTAGGAAAAGAGTATACTGTTCCTTTTGATAATACAGTCACTCGTTCGGCTTCTGGAGATATTGTGATTGATTTAGGGTCACAAGTAGCGGTAAAGAAGATTTCAATTAATGTAACTGGAAACCGTGGAAATAAAGTGATTTCTCAAATTGCTAAAGTTGAGTTTTTAAATAATGTATATAAAGAACTTCCAGCCCCAGACATGAATATTCCAACGATTAAAACGGTTGAAACATCAACGAATCTTCATGATGAGCGAATCACTTTAACTTGGGACCCAGAACCAAATGTAACGAGTTATGAAGTGACTTACGAACAGTTAGATGAGACGACAGGAGCTGTGAAGAAGATAAAGAAACTTCAAACGAATGAGCCTGAAATTAATATTTTAGATAAAGATATTAGACCGTATAGTTTATATCGTGTAAAAGTTCAATCATTGAATGGTGATTGGGAAAGTGGTTATGCAACGGCAGAAACTAATCCGACAGCTTTTGATAAGAAACCTGATAATGTTGATCAAGATTATAATCCAATTGAGGATTATTATAATGGAAATATTGGAAGTGTTACAGAAATCCAAGTTATCCCGATTCAATCACCAGATGTTCCAATTAACTTAGTGACAACACCTGGATTTAAATCTTTCTCTGTAACATGGGAAAAACATATTCAAGCTCGTGATTTTGATATTTATTATCGAAAAGTCGGAGCTGAAAATAAAAAATGGATTAAAGCAAATCAGAATAATTTAGAAGTTAATGAGACAGATTCAGCAGTTACTAATCCAGATAAAAACTATTTAGTTCGTGCTGGAAGTTATACTATTAATGGATTAGAAGATAATGCAACATATGAGGTACGTGTATCGGCTACTAACCATTTAGGAACTAGTAAGATGTCAGATATTTATTTAGCAAGTACTGAAAATGTTACTCCACCAGTTATGACTGAATATAAGTTAATTAATCGTCCAACAACTAAAAATGAAATTGGAACGGAACATATTATCAACGTCATAAATAAAAATGATTCAAAAGAAGAAGGTGGATGGGGACCGGATTCAGCTTTAACATATGATTCAAAATATGCATTAGTTGATGGTAATTTCGGAACATCATGGAAAGTTCAAGACTGGGATACAGGGGCTGTTTATGGAGCAAATCGAGGATCAATCATTGAGTTTGATGATACATACACGATTGGTTCAATTTCATTTGCTCAGTCACTGGAACAAGGATATAAACATTCAGTTAAAGAGGTAAAAATAACTTATTGGACAGCTGATGATCAGCAAGTAGTGAAATCTTTACAGTATCCAACGAATAAAGTATCAAATACTCATAATGTTTATACAGTAACTTTAGATGAACCAATTCAGGCGAAAAAGATTAAAGTGGATATCGCAGGATATGGTGGGTCAGTTCAAAGTATTTCAGAGTTACGTCTCTATGAATATGATTCATTAGAAAATGATGTGAAAAATTTATTCACAGATACATTACGTATTAAATTAAAAGAGACCGTAACAAATGATATGATTCAAACATTAGTCGAGCGTGCCAATACGGTAGATCCTATTAGTAAAGAGTATCACCCAAATCGTGAGACTATTTTGAAAGAATTACAATTAGCTCAAGATTTATTTGAGGATCAAAATCTTTCGGAAAAGATTGTCACATTAGATGCCTCACTTCGAGATAATGGTGCTGCAATTGGTATTAGTAATGCGTGGCAATCATTAGGAGCTGTTGCACGTCCATCAATAGATGATAATAGTCAACAAAAAACAATCTCTGTGTACATGGGGTCAAGTGATGCTAATACACAAGTTGAGATTGTTTTCTTACAAGCCTATGGACAGCCTGGAAAATATATTAGTAAATCAACAGTCATTAAGCCAGGACGTACTGAAATTACAATTCCAGAAATTTTTACTACTGATGTTGAAAAAGGTGGAGCCGTCATGGCGAAAGTGAAATCAGGTTCAACAGATGCAACGATTCAAATCCGTTTAAGTAATGTTGAAAATATTCCGCATTTAAACGTTAATAACTTAATCAATGACAACACGAAAGAAACTGAAATTAAAAGTTTAATCGAAAACTATATAACTGAACTAGAAACTTACGTTCAGAATTTACCTTCAAAATATCCATCGGAGGTATCGGATTTAGATAAATTAAATAATGTTTATTTATATGATGCTCAAACATCTGTCTTAAATTGGACAGATATTGAAGGTCAACGTTTCACATTGTCAGTTCCTGCAACAGAAATTCTAAAAGGAATTCAATCAGGAAATTTAACACGTGAACAGCAAGTTAATCGTGTGTATGATGCCTTATTAGCTTGGGAACAAGAATTATTAGTGACTTATGCCAAGAAAGGTGTTTTCGAATCAGTACAAGACTTTAATGGAAATAGTGAAATTGATTCAGATGATACGGAATATTACAATAAACATAAAGCTCCAACAACACGTTTAAATGTTAAATATCAGCGTATGATTATGGGAGCAGCAGCGTATGCCTCATCACATCACGTTGGAATTGGATATGGAACAGTAGCAGGATTAATTCAAGGGATTCCATATAAAATCGATGAAAGTGGAGAAGTGACGAATAAAGAGACAGCTAAGTTATATGGCGCTTTAATGGGGCATGAAATTGGCCATGTAGTTGATACTACAAACCGTATTTATCCGGAAACAAGTAATAACTTACTAGCAGATTTAACAGATTCGATGTTAGATGAGGATGCACCAAAAGTAAGTGGGGCCTTAACAGAACTTTATAAAAAGGTAACTTCGAATACAGCTGGTTTATCAACAAATCGTTCGGTTGTTCTTGGAATGCTTTGGCAACCACACTTAGCTTATGATAATGAATCAACATATAAAATGTTATTAACAAACTTTGATGCTGATTTAGAGAATGATTCATATTTTGCTAAGTTAAATCGTGCTTACCGTGAGATGACAGCTGAAGAGAAGGCAAATGGGGACCGTGATCAATGGTTAATTCGTCTATCTTCAAAAGTTGTGGGGAAAAACCTAGCATCTTTCTATGGGGCACATGGAATTATTGCTAATGAAACGACATTAGCATATGTAAGCCAATTCGAAGAAGAAATACGCCCGATTCAATATATCAATGATGAGGCACGTCGTCGTCGTTTAGCAGGAACAGCGACTATGCCAGAAGAAACAAAGTTAGTTGCTACATTTGCTGATGGAATCAAAGATCATTCTTACGTTAATTCGAAAGTTGTTCCATTTGAGTTATCTGTCACAATTGGTAACGAGTATATTTTAGGGTATGAAATCATTCGTAATGGAGAACCAGCAGGGTTTGTTTTACGTGATGAAAAGAATGATGTGACTCACTATGAAGATGTGATTTCAAATGGAAATAATCGCACCTATACATATGAAGTTATTGCGTATGATTACAATTTAAATCCAACGAATAAAGTATCATTAGGAACAATTAAAGTTCGCCATGATGGAGGAATTGCAAGTCAGTCGTTAAATATTACCTCAAGTACAGTAGACGTCATTGATGAAAATAACGACTTCCATGCAGCAATTCCGAATTTTGGATTAGCCAATATGTTAGATGGTGACTTATCAACAGTTTATGAAGGTCGTAAATTGACAAATGATGAATATAATGCAATGGATCCTCATAACGATCAATTAAAACCGAATGTTACGTCTTACGTTCAATTAGACTTACAATCAGTTAAATCAGTGATTGGATTGAAATATACCGCACCATTAACTGAAGGTTGGTTAAAATCATCAATTGGTGAGCATGCAATCAAACGTTATCAAATTGATGTAAGTGTCGATGGAACAAGCTGGATAACAGTTAATCAAGGAACATTTAAGCTCGATGCAAATAATCCAACGGAAATGATCTATTTCGGTAAATCAGGAGTTGAATCAGGAAGTCAGTTAAATACATATCAAGTCCGTTATGTTCGCTTATATGCACTTGGAGCACAAAATATCTCAGTAGCTGAGCTTGAGTTAGTTGAACCTCCAGGAGATAATATTGAGATTGGTGTATCAGCAGATAATCAAAACTATGAAAATGGAATTGGAATTTTATCAGAAGATTATATTTACCAAAAAGATGACGAATCGACAGTAGATATCGATGAAACACAGATGATTCCAAAAGGATCAATTATTATTACAGGTGAATATAGCGGGAATCCAGCATTTAATATTCCACTCGTATTAAATGAAAATGAGCAACATATCGCTGACGAATATAACGGAATTTTATTAGCTGAAATTCCTAGCGATGGAAACTTAGAAGAAATTTCAAAAGGAACATGGATTTATTGGGTAGAACCAAACTTTGTTGATCAATTTAAACAAAATAAATCAATTTTTGCTGAATTATATCGAACAGATACAGCCAATCTTGAAACAGATGGGCAACGTTTAGTAAGTAATACATTTATGATTGATATACCAGAAAAACTTCCAGAAATGTCTTTTATTAAATCAAAAACATCAAATAATCAATTAATTACGAAAATTAACAAAGAGCAGATTACTAACTTATCTCGTTAGTAATGAAGTTGAATGAAGATGGGAATATTATTCTCATCTTCATTGTTTAAGGAGAAAAGTATGAAGAAATTAAACATGAAAAAAACTATGTTTAGTTTATCTGCACTTACTGTAACATTAGCAGGTGTTATTTTCTTTTCTCAATCAGGAAGAGCGACGTCTCCTGTTACGGAAGATAACATGGGCTTAACCATTGATAAACTAGATAAAGATACATTAAAGCTTTCATTATCAAATGTAATTGAAATACCAAAGGCACTACAATTTAGTATTCAGCTTGAGGGGGCTGTTTATTTCAATGAAGAAAGTTTAACGTGGTTAGTGACTAATACAACTGATAGCGAAGTACAAAAAAATATTAAATTAAGTGATGATAAAAAAACATTAGAGTTTTTAATCGTATCTAATACATCTCTAAAAAAATCAGGTGGAACGATTGATATTGGAGAAATTGATATTATTTCTGAGAATAATAAAGCGATTGAATATAAATTAACATCTAAACTTCAACCAGATGGGACAGGTTATAAATATGTTGTAGATGCGACAAATAAACAAGTAAGTGGACCACAATTATATGTAGAAAATGAGGGAATGTTGACATATAACACAGCTCCAAAATTAACTTTAATTGATTCTCCTAAGATAGTCGAAGGAAAGATTATGTTAACTGTTGGGGATTCATTTACAGAAGAAGAAAAAAAATCTTATGTGGTTGCGATTGATGAGGAAGATGAAAATTTAGAGATAACTGTTGAAGGAAAAGTTGATACGAGTATTATTGGATCATATTCTTTAACCTATAAGGTAACAGATTCGTTAAATGAAACCACGACTTTAGTTGTTCCAGTTATTGTTGAAAACCAAGTGGAAGAGGTATTAAATCCTGTTATTAATGGTGTACGCCAACAGGTTGAATTAACAGTTGGTGATTCGTTTGATGTCTTAGAAGGCATTGAAGCAATTGATTACACTGGATATAAGATTGATGTTCAGGTGGGCGGTAATTATACAGAAACTCTTGTGGATGGAATTGCTACAAAATCAGGAGTATTTACTATTCAATATGATGCCGAAGATCGTTGGGGAAATCCAGCAGCAAGCGAAATAACAACTTTAATTGTTTCGGAACAACCAGAAACACCGGAACAACCAGAAACACCGGAACAACCAGAAACACCAGAACAACCAGAAACACCAGAACAACCAGAATACATGATTCCAGAATCTATTGTAGATTTAATTAATATGAATGTTGTTTCGGTAGATAGTGGAAAAGGAACAAAAGATGAGCCACTGATGTTAACAGTATTAGACTTAACTGATGTAGCTAATTTAAAAGCTATGATTGAATCATTTAAGGATTATAATGTGAAGGTAGAACGTCGCCAACAGCGTTCAACGGTGTCTTACGCTATTACATTAACAAATGAAAAAGAGGCACATTATTTAGTTATGACCTTATCAGAAAATCAAAATGAAATGATTAATTATTTAGATTCATTAATTGAAGATACAACGAACCCAGGAACAGGTAATGGTGGATCAGATACAGCGAAACCGGGAACAGATAATGCTGAATTAGATACAACGAACCCAGGAACAGGTAATGATGGATTAGATACGACAAATCCGGAAACAGGATTACAAGTACAATGGCCATTTATGAGTAGTGGAATCATTGTTCTTATTGTAGGAATTTGGTTAGTGTTAAAACGTAAAGCGATTAACAAATAGTTGAAGTACTTAAGCTTTTAACTATAATTATATGATACGGACATAATTAGAAATCCTAGTAGTTTATGCTACTAGGATTTTTAATTAATAATAAAGTTGTGATAAGGTGTTACGAAAAAAATTTATAATGAGAAGAAATTTTTGAATGAATCGTCATAATTTTTACTTTTTTCTAATAAATAGGTAAGTTTTGATTTTGGCGAAATATAATGATGTAAGGGCTATTTTTTTGTATGAGGGGGCGGTTTTTTGGTGGTAAATTGTTCTGTTCGTGCTGTGATAGTGAAGGAAGGAAAGTTGCTTTGTTTAAAGGTTTTGGATGAGCAAGTTTGTTATTATATGTTACCGGGTGGAAAGATAGGTCATGTGGAAGACATGTTTGATTCTATAAAAAGGCATTGTTTTGAAAAGGTGAATGCTAATGTTAAGGTTCATGATTTGTTGTTTGTACGCGACTATTTATCTAATTATGAGGCATGTGAACATACAATTGAACATATTTTTGTTTGCTATCCAGAGGATGAGACTGAAATTCAAAATGGAAGTTACCCAGATTGTAACCAGGTTGATGTAGAATGGATTCCGATTCGAAAGTTTGATCAGTATCAGTTTTGTCCAAGACGTTTACAGGAAGTGATTATTGCTTTTTGTAAAGGTGAGGATGTGGATATTTATTTAGATGAAGTTGGATATTAAAAATCCCTCACAGATTTTATTGTGAGGGATTTTTTTATGCTATTAGGGATAGCCGTTTATAAACTTGTTCAATGTTTTGAATGGTGCTATTAATTTTGTAAGATAGTTCATCTTTGTGGATAATAGCAGTCAGTGTACGTCCATCAAAGTCATACTCTGAGATATCGTATTCATTTTGACGAAGGTCGTAAAGTAATTTGGTGAAAGGTAGATGCCTGATATCTCGTTTATCAAGGTAATAAATATAAGGTTGATTGACTACAATCCGTTCGGTTCGTTTTAGTTGTCTTAATTGATGAATCGTATTAAGACGTCGTTGTGCGATATAGCGGTTCGGATAAAAAAGGATGGCCGCCATATCGCTTGTGATTGGCAGATGTTTTCTGCAGTGTTCGATTAAAGTAATATCCCGTTTTGTTAGTTGTCCTTTCATAAGATCCCCCCTTGGTAAAATGATGATATCATATGACGATGTCGAAGGATGGGTGAATGTACAGTTCGTGTGTATAGTTTAATGTATATTTGAATTTAGACTTAAAAATGTGGATAAATTCCAAGTAAGTCGTGGGTTTTCGAGCTTAATTGTTATAGTTTGTAAAACGGTGGATTTTTTGAATACCTAATTTTTTAGAATTTTCACGTGTATTTTTGAGGATTCTTTTTTTAGTGTCTAAATTTGACTTAGTTATGCTATAATAAAAACATTGAAATTACATAAATGAGTGTAGTTAAATTTGATAAAGAGGTGGATTTTGAGTGTCTAAACCAACATTTTATATTACGACTCCAATTTATTATCCAAGTGGAAAGTTCCACATCGGAACAGCTTATACAACGGTAGCATCTGATGCAATGGCTCGTTATAAACGTAGCCGTGGATTTGATGTTCATTTCTTAACGGGTATGGATGAGCATGGACAAAAAATTCAAGAAAAAGCTCAAGAAGCTGGAAAAGAGCCACAGGCTTATGTAGATGAAATTGCTGATGCAGCCAAAAAGTTATGGGAAATGATGGACATCACAAATGATGATTTCATTCGTACGACTGAAAAACGTCATGAAGAGATGGTTGAGAAAATTTTCGCTAAATTCATGGAAAATGGTGATATTTACAAAGGTCACTATGAAGGTTTATATTGTACACCTTGTGAGTCTTATTATACTGAGACTCAATTAGTGGATGGAAAATGTCCAGACTGTGGTCGTGACGTGAAAGTCGTGAAAGAAGAGTCTTATTTCTTCAACATGAAAAAATATGCGGATCGTTTAATGGAATATTACAATGCTAATCCTGAATTCATTTTACCTGAATCTCGTAAAAATGAGATGGTTAATAACTTTATTAAACCAGGTTTAGAGGACTTATCAGTTTCTCGTACGACGTTTGATTGGGGAGTTAAAGTTCCTGGAGATATTAAGCACGTTATTTATGTATGGGTAGATGCTTTATCTAACTACATCACAGCATTAGGTTACGGATCAGATAATGAAGAATTATTCAATAAATACTGGCCAGCAGATGTTCATGTTGTTGGGAAAGATATCGTTCGTTTCCACACGATTTATTGGCCAATCTTCTTAATGGCTTTAGATTTACCATTGCCTAAAAAAATCTTTGCTCATGGATTTATCATGATGAAAGACGGAAAAATGTCTAAATCTAAAGGAAACGTGGTTTATCCTGAAATGTTAATTGAACGTTATGGACTTGACGCTGTGCGTTACTTCTTATTACGTGAATTACCATTCGGACAAGATGGAGTATTCTCACCAGAATCATTCGTTGAGCGCGTAAACTTCGATTTAGCAAATGATTTAGGAAACTTATTAAACCGTACGGTTTCTATGATTAATAAATACTTCGATGGAGTTATTCCAGCATATGCAGGTCAAGTAACTGAATTTGATCAAACATTAGAAGACTTCATCAAAACAACAGTTGAAAAAGTTGAGAAAAACTTTGAAGATATGCAATTTAGTATTGTTTTATCTGATATTTGGGCGTTAGTTGCTCGTACGAATAAATACATCGACGAAACAGCTCCTTGGGTATTAGCAAAAGATGAAGCAAATAAAGCTGCATTAGAATCGGTAATGTGTCACTTAGCAGAAAGCTTACGTCAGATTGCTATCATGATTGAACCATTTATGCCACGCACAACGCCACAAATTTTCGCTCAATTAGGAATTGAAGGGGCAGCGTCTAAAGAATGGAACAGTTTAAATAATTACAATACATTAGCAGAAGGAACTAAGGTTGTTTCTAAAGGAACACCAATCTTCCCACGCTTGGAGGTTGAAGTAGAAGTGGAATACATCAAAGAACAAATGAAAGGTTCAGTTAAACCAGCTGAAGAACCTAAAAAAGTTGAAGAAAAAGCAGTAGAAGTAGAAGAAATTCCTCAAATCGGAATCGACGACTTCATGAAAGTAGAAATCAAAGTCGGAGAAATCAAAGAGTGTAAACAACACCCTAAAGCAGACCGCTTATTAGTATCTCAAATCGACTTAGGATCAGAAGTACGCCAAATCGTATCAGGAATCGCTGAACACTACCAACCAGAACAACTAGTAGGTAAAAAAGTATTAGTTGTTACAAACTTAAAACCAGTTAAATTACGTGGTGAATTATCACAAGGTATGGTATTAGCAGCATCTAACGATGGAAAATTAACATTACCAACAATCATTGACGAATTACCAAATGGAAGTAAAGTAAAATAAAAAAGTTGCCGAAAGGCAACTTTTTTTATTTGGCTCTGTTTTAGAAAAGTGTTGATATTTCACACAGAATTTGCATAACTCCCTACTAAAATATCCATTATAATATTATCAGAACGTATGTTTGAGGAGTTTGATTTATGCCAAAAGCAGTTATTTTAGCACTTTTAAAGCGAGTATCACCGATTGATTTATCAGAAATCTTAGTTGAAGTTGAAAAAGGAATCTTTAAATCCGATTTATCTAAACTTCAAACTGAGATTCAAGAAACCAGGTATTCATCAGGGCAATATAAATGCCCTTTTTGTCATGGCGACCATATTGTAAAGAATGGTAAAGCAAAAGGAAATCAACGTTATCTCTGTCGTAATTGTAGAAAATCATTTAGCCAACAAACTCAAACGCCAACTGCTTATTCAAAGAAAGAAACAAAAGTATGGATTGATTATATTGAATGCATGATTAAGGGATATAGCTTACGCCGTTGTGCATGGGAATGTAATATTAACCTCGCCACAGCCTTCTTTTGGCGACATAAAATTTTAGATGCTCTTAGTTCATTCATGGGAACAGGAGAAGTTGATGGATTGGTTGAAGCAGACGAATGTTATCTTCGTTATAGCTATAAAGGAAACCATTCTAAAAGTAAACGATTTACAATGCCAAGACCACCCCGTAAACGTGGTGGGGAGTCTGTTGGAAAACGTGGCTTATCAAGTGAACAAGTCTGTATTGGAACGGCATTAGACAGAACAGGCAATATTTTAATTGGTATGATAGGAACAGGACGAGTGAAATATGATAACCTAAAACGCTTCTTTGAGGGGCATATCGCTCCTTATTCTATTTTGTGTACCGATAGTGCGCATGGCTATGGGAAATTAGCTAAACAACTGGACTTAGAGCATAAAGCCATTCCATCCGGAAAACATATGAAAGGTATCTATCACATCCAACATATTAATGCGTTTCATAGTAACTTTAAAGGTTTCTTACAAAAGTTTAGAGGGGTCTCAACTAAGCATTTACATAGTTATTTAATGTGGTTCAAGTGGATTGAGCTTTTTAAAGATGAAAAAGAACTTCTAAAAATCCAGAAAGCTTATGTACAATCACAAGCAAGTTATTCTGTAGTGTCTAACGAAATAATTCGAGGAAGAATAGCTAATTTTATTATGTAAAGACTAACACCTCAGTTTGTTGTAAAAAAATGGAATTTGATATATAATAGAAAATAGGGGGTGATTGGAATGAAGAAGTTACTTATGATTTCAATGTTGTTATCATTAGTTCTTGTCGGTTGTGGGAAACCAACGAATATGACTGATTTGTTAAATTACAAAGGGTCTTATGTTGGTGATAATTCTGCTGTTGGTCATATTATAGAGATTTTGCCAGCCCATGAGCATTTAGACGGTTTTGAATTACAAACAAGTAAAGAACCGTATGAGGTGACGATTAATTACAAACCATTTGACGAGGCTACTGTTGAGTTAGAAGATGGTTCAACGTCAAAAGTTGCATTAAACGAGGTATTACAAGGAAACTCAATGATTATCTTATCTCTCGTTACAAATGCAGAGATTGTAAATTTTAATATCGGAGACCAAGAGACGATAACCTTTGATAGAACTACATTATCTGATAATTATGGCAATGATTTAGAAAGTATTTCAGAAGATGTATCATCTTTACAAAATTTTATAAAAACTTATACCGTTAAATAATAAAAAGCTGTTCAAATATTTGAACAGCTTTTTATTATTAGGCAATGTTTTAAGTAAAGGTTGATATTCATCAAAAACAAAAGAGCTCTTCTACACTTTAGAGGAGCTCCTTTGTTTTGATTAAATTTCTGTCGTTGTGGTATTTTTATTATCTAAAAAACGTTTAATGATAAAAATAATCGTAAAGAAGATAAGCAATCCAAAGCAAAGCTTTGTCGATGCCCATTGAAAATAGTCATAGTATCCGATAACAATCGAAGCGATTGCCAGCATTAGTGTTGAAATCCAAGCTGCTATATTCCACTTTTTATTATCAGATGGAAACCCAATTCCACTTACCAATAAAGAAATCCATATTGGAATTGTGATATACCAAGCGAAACTATCAATTCCTGTAGCTAAAATAAACATTGTCTTCAAAACAAATGGTAACAAGGATACAATAGTTAATCCTTTATAACGATGTTCGGCATTTAAAAAACCTTTTTCTTTTGAATATAATATATTCATAAAATCCCTCCTTCATATTGAAATAGATTCTTTTCATATTATTATACCACTTTTACCAAATAATAACAATATTTCGAGGTGGAGGTATATATACTTATGCAAATAAGGGCTTGCTTAACAAAATATCTTTAATTGAACAAGTTGAATAAGTTGATTGAGCGTGAATATATGCCTTTTGAATTTTCACAACTTCTTTTTCATGCTTAAAAAGTTCAACCCATTTGAACCAATAAAGATAATGATGCAAGTGTTTCGTTGCAACACCTCTAAACTTTCTCATAAAAGTTTTTAAACTACTATGTAACGCATTTACATGTTGAATATGATAAATATCTTTCTTGCGTTTTCCAGATTCAATTTGGATGTGTTCTAAATTAAGTTCATCAGCTATTCGTGAATACCCATGAGCACTATCTGTACATAGCGTAGAATGTGGAGCGATGTGACCTTCAAAGAAACGTTTCAGGGCGTCGTATTTCAATCGTCCTCGTCCAATTAATCCAATCAATAAATTACCATGTCTATCTAAAGCTGTTCCAACAGCTACCTGTTGCTTAGATAACCCTCGTTTTTTATGTGCTTTTTTAGCTTTCTTTTTTTTAGACGTAGAAGGCACTTTTCCATACGTTCTGCCTTTAGTTCTATTTCCTTTTTTACTGAATCGGAAAAAGGTCTCATCAGCTTCTACTAATCCATCAACTTCACCGATATTAACAAACGAAGCTAAGGCATTCATGATTTTATGTCTCCAGAAAAATGATGTTGCGATGTTAATGTTACATATCTCTGCACATTTTCGAATACTGTAACCTGCCATCATACAACCAATATATTCAATCCATACTTTAGCCTCCTTCTTCGAATAGGCAGTAGGTGTAGAGGTTTGATTGCTAAACGGTTTATTACATGAACGACAAAGATAACGTTGGACACCGTTCCGAGTTCCGTTTTTTACGACATGAGTTCCATGACAAACAGGACATTCAAAATGCCCGTTTGAATATCTTGCTTCTTGGACCTTTTTACGAAGTTTAATCAAATCAGATTTAAATTTACTTAACTCGATAGTTGCGATAACCTCATCTAATTCTGATTCATTCAATTTAGGTAAAAGCCTTAAAATAAGTTCCTTTGACATATACTCAACCTCTCAAACAAATGTTCTGTTTACTATTATAATCGACATTTTTGAAATTGGTTATGCAAATTCTGTGGAAAATATCAACCCGTTCTTAAAACATTGCCTTTTATTTTACTTTACAAAGTGGGGCCCCCGGCAGTGAACGAAGTGAACAATCCTCAACTGCTGGGGTGATTTGTGGTTGTAGGCTGAAGAGATATTAAATAAAGTATGGTTAGCGAACTATTTTTTAATAACAATTAATGGGCAATAAAAAGTTATAGAATGAATTTAGATTAAATAAAGGCAAAGTGAGATCGTAGCTATCCTCCACTGGTAGGGAGGGTCCCCAGACTAAGTAGAGAGTCCAAAAGACGAACTCTTAGTTATCCTCAACCACCGGGGTGATAATGAGTTGATATCTGATAAAACATTAAATAAACTTTAGAATGGGAACAATCCGCAACTGCTGGGGAGGGTCCCCAGACTAAGTAGAGAGTCCAAAGGACGAACTCTTAGTTATCCGCAACTGCTGGGGTGATAAGAGGTAATGGACTGAGTATTTATTATGTAAAGTTGCCGAAAGGCAACTTTTTTAGTTTAATGTCTAAGCGATGGCTTCTCTATAGATGATTAATAGGGGAATAACACATTGTGGATGGAAGAAAATCTTAAATAAATATTAAACAGTCATAAGATTTATTCTTACGGTTTTATGTAGGAAAAGAAAAATTAATAGCGTTTTCTAGGAATGATGTGTAAATCTTGTGAATATAGTGAATTATACTTCGATTAGCGAAGGGGAAAATGTTATAATTCCTTGAATTTTGTATTTTTATGGGCTAATGAAGGGGAGTGAGGCTACATTTGTAGCCGTTATTACACTAGTATGAAAGGGGAGGAAACTTATGAAAAAGTTGCGAGTCTTAACTTTTATATTTTGTTGTGCAGTAACACTTGTTGCTTGTTCAGGGGGAGAAGAATCAAGTAGCAATGTGTTACGTGTTGCAAAAGATGTTGAGTTAGCATCAATGGATCAACATATTGCAACCGATGGGTTATCATTTGAGGTGATTGCCGCAACCATCGAAGGGTTATACACATTAGATGCAGCGGGAAGTGCCGTCCCAGCGATTGCGACAGGTTATGATCTGTCAGAAGACGGTTTAACTTATACGTTCCATCTACGTGAAGATGCTGCGTGGGATAATGGAACACCTGTTACAGCGAATGACTTTGTTTATGCTTGGCGCCGACTTGTTGATCCTGCCACAGCTTCTGAATATGCGTTCATCATGGATGTGGCAGCAGTTAAAAATGCGGCAGCGATTAATGCAGGTGAAAAACCATTAGAAGATCTTGGGGTTAAAGCGGTAGATGATTATACATTAGAAGTATCGCTTGAATTACCTGTACCATTTTTCTTACAGCTTATGGCGTTTCCATCATTCTTACCATTAAATGAGGCGTTCGTCACTGAGCAAGGAAGTAATTATGCGCAAAGTCCAGAAAGTTTACTTGCAAACGGACCATTTAAAATGACAGAGTGGATTCAAGGTAATAGTTTTAAAGTTGAGAAAAATGATTCTTACTATGCAAAAGATGACGTTCAACTAGATGGTATTGAGTATAAAATCATGAAAGATGCTCAAACTGCAGCGCTTGAATTTGAATCTGGAAACTTAGATATTGTTCGTTTAACAGGTGAAATTGTGGATCTTTATAAAGATAATGAAGCATTCAATTTAATTCATGAAGGTTACTTATGGTATATGTCTCCAAACCATGAAGTGACTGAATTACAAAATGTGAATTTACGTCGTGCGTTAGCATTAGCGGTGAATAAAGAGCAATTAACCGATACAGTGTTAAATGATGGTTCGACTGTTGCAGATTTTATTGTGCCAGTTAGCTTAGCGACTGGACCAGATGCTAAAGATTTCCGTGAGACTTCTGATACTTATTTAGCTTATGATGCGGCTAAAGCAGGGGAATATTGGGAAGTGGCAAAGGCTGAGCTTGGAATCGATAGCCTAACACTTGAATTATTATTTGAAGATACTGATTCAAGTAAAAAATGTGCAGAGTTTATTCAATCAGAGTTACAAACAAATTTACCTGGATTAACGATTGAGTTAAAATCTCAACCGAAGAAACAACGTCTTGAGTTAATGCGTACAGGAGATTATGAACTTGGATTAACTCGATGGGGACCAGATTATGCAGACCCAACGACTTATTTAGATTTATTTATTACAGGGGTAACGAATAATTATCCGAATTATTCAAGTGAAGCGTATGATACGTTAATGGAACGCATTGATAAAGGGGATTTAGTTTACGATGTGGAAGCACGTTGGGAAGCGATGAAGGAAGCTGAAGCAATATTACTTGGTGAAGATGCAGCTTTAGCACCACTTTATCAACAAGGTAATACCTATTTAATTAATCCAAAATTAAAAGGTGTTGAAACTCACTCAGTAGGGGTTCCATTTATTTATCGAAATGCAAGTATAGAAGATTAAGCAAAAAATATTACAGGGAGATAACTCTCTGTAATATTTTTTACCATTTTGAAGGGGGTCTTAGTACGGAAGTTTTTATGATTAAGAGCGGTTATAGTCTAATTAAAGTTTTTACAGTGTAAAACTTATCTGGACCTATCTATACGGGGGTGATGGGGATGTGGAAATATGTGTTGAAGCGGTTAGCGATTTCGGTGGTTACCATTTTTTTGATTTTGCTATTTTTATTTTTAATGCTTGAATTGATGCCGGGCTCACCTTTTAATGATGAGAAGCTAACAGAGAGCCAACTGGCTTTGCTAAATGCAAAATATGGGCTCGATCAGCCGATTTTTACGCGATTTTTTAATTATTTGAAATTAGTCATTTTAGATGGAGACTTTGGGGTTTCTTATGCAATCCAAAAAGATGTCCCAGTGAGTACGTTAATTAGTGGGCGTGTGATGATTACGATTCGAATTGGACTTCAAGCGATTGTGCTTGGAACTATTATTGGGTTATGTCTTGGATTAGTGGCGGCACTTAAACGAAATACGTGGATAGATTCAACGGCAACCGTTATTTCAGTTATTGGGGTAAGTGTACCGTCTTATGTGTTTGCACTTGGACTTTGCTTTTATCTAGGATATAAATTAAAAATGTTTCCAATCACCTACAACATGAGTAAACCGATGATTTCAAGTATTTTACCGACCATTGCCTTATCGATGTTTGTTATTGCGAACGTGGCGAGGTTTTTACGTTCTGAAATGGTCGATGTCTTGAAATCTGATTATATGTTATTGGTTGAAGCTAAAGGTGTTAAGAAGATGCATCTTGTGTTTAAACATGGGCTTCGAAATGCTTTGATTCCAGTTATTACAGTCGTGGCACCTTTAATGGTGAGTTTAATGACGGGTAGTCTCGTGGTTGAGAAGATTTTTGCGATTCCAGGAATGGGAAGTCTTTTAGTGACTGCGATTCAGGTGAATGATTACAATGTCGTCATTGCACTTTCCTTCATTTACAGTATTTTATTTATTGGTGTGATGCTAGTTGTGGATATTTTATATGGAGTAATTGATCCAAGAATCCGTTTATCGAAAGAAGGTGGTAGTCATGAATCATAATCAAGATTTTTTGCAAAATGATTTTGAACTAGTATTCCAAGATGAGGCGATGAAGACTGACATTGTTTACGAAGGACAGTCGTTTTGGAGAGATGTACTGCATCGATTTAGAAAGAATAAGGGGGCTGTAGTGGGAGCCTGCTTCATTTTATTTTTACTTATTATGGCTATTTTTGCGCCTATGCTTTCATCTCATGCATATGATTCGGTTATGATGGATCATGTGAACTTGCCACCACGTATTCCATTCCTCGAAAAATTAGGAATTTTTGATGGAACACATAATGGTGTGAATGTATATGAACAACGTGGACTTGAAAATGTCTATTATTTTTTCGGAACAGATACGCTTGGACGTGACATCTGGACACGTGTTTGGATTGGAACGCGAGTTTCTTTGTATATTGCAGCGCTTGCTGTTTTGATTGATATGGTGTTTGGGATGACTTATGGAATGATTTCTGGATATGTTGGGGGACGAACTGATATTTATATGCAACGTTTTATTGAAATTTTAAGTGGGATTCCTAACTTAGTTATCGTTACTTTACTAGTTATTATCATGAAACCAGGGATTATGTCGATTACGATTGCTTTGTTGATTACAGGGTGGATTGGCATGAGCCGTGTCGTGAGATCTCAAGTTTTAAGGCTTAAGGAACTCGACTACATTCTTGCCTCTCGAACACTAGGGGTAAAAACGTTTGGAATTATTCGTCAGGATATTTTACCTAATATTTTTGGACAGGTCATCATCATGTCGATGTTCTCGATTCCGAATGCTATTTTTTATGAGTCTTTTTTAGCATTTATCGGTCTTGGGTTACAACCACCAATGGCTTCACTTGGAGTTTTAATTAGTGATGGATTTAAGTCATTACTTGCTTATCCACATATGTTGATGTTTCCTGTCGTAGTCTTAGCTATTTTAATGTTAAGTTTTAATATGTTAGCAGATGGACTTCGAGATGCCTTTGATCCAAAAATGAAAGATATGTAAGGGGGGGTGGATATGAGTGAAAGACGACGAGTGTTATCGATTCGTGATTTAGAGATTTCGTTTGGAACGACAGCTGGTAAGGTAAGTGCTATACGTGGGGTTCGCCTTGATTTATATCAGGGGGAGACGTTAGCGATTGTAGGAGAAAGTGGAAGTGGGAAATCAGTTACGACGAAAGCTATTTTAGGAATTTTGAGTGAGAACGGTCAGGTTGAGAAGGGAAGCATTCTTTTTTCGTACGACCGAGATGGTGAAGTGGTGACGCGTGATTTGACACAACTTACGAGTAAACAGATGCAAAAGCATATTAGAGGAAAGCGAATTGCGATGGTATTTCAAGATCCAATGACTTCTTTAGATCCAACTATGACGATTGGGCATCAGATTATTGAAGGAATGCGAGAACATTATAAGATTTCAAAGGATGAAGCTCGTAAGAAAGCCATTGAATTGTTAGAACTAGTGGGTATTACGGATCCTGAAAAACGTTATAAACAGTATCCACATCAGTTATCTGGTGGAATGCGTCAACGGGTCGTGATTGCAATTGCATTAGCTTGTGAACCGGAGTTGTTAATTTGTGATGAACCGACAACGGCGCTTGATGTTACGATTCAGGCCAAGATTTTGAAGTTATTAAAAGAGATTCAGGAAAAAACGAATGTTGCGATTATTTTTATTACCCATGATTTAGGGGTGGTGGCTAATATCGCTGATTATGTTGCGGTGATGTATGCCGGTAAGATTATTGAAAAGGGATCAGTTGAAGAGATTTTTTATGATCCAAGACATCCTTATACCTGGGGATTGTTGTCATCGATTCCAGATTTAGAATCGGATGATGAGTACTTATACACAATTCCAGGTTCTCCACCAAATTTATTGAATCAAGTTGAGGGTGATGCGTTTGCGCCAAGAAACGCGGTAGCTTTAAATATCGACTATCGATTAGAGCCGCCTATGTATAATGTAGGAGGAAAGCATCGTGTAGCTTCTTGGTTAATGGATGAGCGAGCACCGCACGTTGAGATGCCCGAAGCGTTAAAACGTCGGATTGAGAAGATGAAGCGAGGTGGTCAGTAATGGAACCTTTATTAAAAGTAGAGAATTTATCGCAACATTTTAAAATTAATAAGCATTATACAGTAAAGGCTGTGAATGGGCTTAACTTTGAGATTTATCCTGGGGAAACGTTTGGTTTGGTTGGCGAAAGTGGAAGCGGGAAATCAACGACGGGACGCTCGATTATTCGTTTATATGAACCAACTTCAGGAAAAATTGTTTTTGATGGTGTGGATATCTCAGGAAAGTTAAGCAAAGCGGATGAGAAGCATTTAAGAACGAATATGCAAATGATTTTTCAAGATCCGATGGCGTCTCTTAATCCACGTAAAAAGGTACTTGATTTGATTGCTCAAGGAATTGATGTGCATCATTTATATCAGTCAAAAGAAGAGCGCAATGAACTGGTATTTAAGATGCTTGATAAGGTTGGACTCAGCCGTGATCATGCCTATCGTTATCCCCATCAATTTTCTGGTGGTCAACGTCAGCGTATTGGAATTGCAAGGGCCTTAATTATGGAGCCAAAGCTGATTATTGCAGATGAAGCAATTAGTGCTCTTGATGTTTCAATTCAGGCACAAGTGGTTAATTTGATGAAAAAGATTCAGAAGGAGACTGGGATTGCTTATTTGTTTATTGCGCATGATTTATCGATGGTCAAATATATTTCAAATCGAATAGGAGTTATGCATTTAGGTTATTTAGTTGAGGTTGGAACACGAGAAGATATTTTTAATAATCCAATTCATCCGTATACGAAATCATTATTATCAGCAATTCCAAATCCTGATCCGATTTATGAAAAGACACGAGAGATTTTGATATATGATTCAGATACTGTGGATTATTCAAAAGGGGTAAAACATCAAATTAGTGAAACGCATTCGGTGTTAGCAACGTCTGAAGAGTTAGCCCAATGGATTGAAGATTGACTATGATTCCAATCAGTTTATCTGATTGGAATTTTTTTATTGGAGTTTACAAACTTCGAGAAATTGATCCTATTTTAGGCTGATATTTGTCAGTTTTCAAGAAATACACGATGAAAACGGTCAGATTGTTATTTTATTTTTCATTATTTGAAAATTTATGACTTTATTTTTTCAAAATAAGATAGAGATTTAATATTATTTTAAGCAAGATTGTGTTTAATAGAGGTATAGCTCAAAGGAAAAACCTAATATTTTTATTGGAAATTTAACCTAAATTTAACCTGATTTTGATATAATGAAAACGACACTCTAAATTTTACATATTTTATAAATAAATATCATAAAATCCCCTGAAAATTCATGTATGATAAGGGTGTGTAATGAGGAAACTATGAAGAGTGATTTTGAGGTTAAAGATAGGTGATAATGTGCTTTTTGATACACATGTACATTTAAATGATAAGAAGTTTGAAGAAGATTTAATGGAAGTAATCGAACGTGCCAAAGACGAAGGTGTCTCAAAGATGTTAGTCGTGGGGTTTGATGCGAGAACGAACAAAAAAGCCATTGAGTTAGCCGAAGAATTCGATTTTATTTACGCAGCTGTTGGGTGGCATCCGGTTGATGCAATTTATTTAACGGATGAGTTATTTGAGGAGTTATCCAAACAGGCGATGCATCCTCGTGTGGTAGCGATTGGAGAATGTGGTCTTGATTATTATTGGGAGACGTCTCCACATGATGTTCAAAAGGAAGTGTTAATTCGCCAGATTCATTTAGCACAGTCAGTGAACAAGCCACTTGTGATTCATACGCGAGAATCGATTGCAGATACGCTTGAGATTTTGAAACAGTATGATGCTGCGTCAGTAGGTGGTGTGATGCATTGTTATAGTGGAAGTGTTGAAACAGCACGTGAGTTCATTAAGTTGAATTTTAAAATTTCATTAGCAGGACCTGTGACCTTTACAAATGGGAAAAAGCCACAGTCGGTTGCTCGTGAAATTCCACTTGAACATTTATTGATTGAAACGGATGCGCCTTATTTAACACCTCATCCACATCGTGGGAAGCGGAATGAACCTTTTTATGTTTCATTGGTGGCTAAAAAGATTGCTGAAGTTAAAGAAGTGCCTTATGAAGAAGTTTGTCAGCAGACGATGGCAAATGCCTGTGCTTTATTTAAAATCGGATAATTTATTGAAAGGTGGATGGTAGAATGAAAATGAATAAGGTTTTATATACATCTTTAGTTGTTTTAGTAACGGCGTGGAGTGTTTTCTTTATTGCGAACTTCTATTATGATAAAGCGAGCGTTGGGGGAAATACAGGAACGACTCAAACAACGGATAATAATAATCAAAATATTATTCAAGAAGTTGTAGAACGTGAAGTGGTAACTCAAGAATCTCAACGCATTGAAGCAATTCAAAAAGTATCGCCTGCTATTGTTGGTGTGGTTAATTTTGCAAATAACCGTACACAAGGTGAGGGATCAGGAATTATTTATAAAGCTGAAGGAGATACGGCTTATATTGTAACGAATCAACACGTTGTAGATAGCGGTGATTATTTTGAGGTTGTGTTCTCGAATGGTAATCGTTCTGAAGCCGAGTTATTAGGTAGCGATATTTATACAGATTTAGCAGTATTAAAAGTTTCTGATGTGACAGTTGATGCAGTAGCTGAGTTTGGTAGTACTGAAGATTTACAAGTAGGGCAAACGGTCATTGCAATTGGGAATCCTTTAGGATTAAACTTTGCAGGTTCTGCAACATCAGGAATTGTTTCTGGTAAGGATCGTACGGTTTCTGTTGATTTAAATAGCGACGGATATGATGATTGGGAAATGACTGTTTTACAAACAGATACGGCGATTAACCCTGGTAACAGTGGTGGAGCTTTAATCAATTTAGATGGTAAAATAGTTGGGATTAACTCAATGAAGATTGCAACAAGTTCGGTTGAGGGGATGTCTTTCTCGATTCCAACGTATGTTGCACTTCCAATTATTAATGATTTAGAAATTTACGGTGAAGTTCGCCGTCCACAACTTGGTGTTTATATTCAAGATATGAGTATGATTCCAGATCGTTTAAAAGAGATTTTAAATATTTCAACTGATCAAAAAACAGGTGTTTTCATTTATGAAGTATTTGATGGTGGTGTTGCTGAACAAATGGGAATTAAAGCTGGTGATGTGGTAACAGCGATTAATGGTGATTCAGTTGATGACGCAATGGCATTTAGAAAAAAATTATATGATTTCCGTGAAGGTGATGAAATCACATTAACGGTTGTTCGTGAACAACAAACATTAGATTTAAAAACAACGATTCAACCAGCTGATGTTGAAATTAGCTAATAAAAAAAGTCCAATCAATCGATTGGACTTTTTTTATTCTTTACTAGAGATACGATTTTTTTCTATTTTTTCTTCTAATTCATCGATATTATCGGCTAAATCTTCATTGTTTTCTTTGACAGTATCAAGAATATCTTCTGTTAGATCGACGGCAGCATCTTCGATAGCTGTGACAACTTTTCCTGTTCCTAAAATGATTCCTTCGGTTATTTGACCAGCTTCAAATTGTATTTTTTCTATTAAATTTTTGTCTTTCATGGGAATCCTCCTGACGTTAAATAAGTTGAATATAGAAGTCCAGATCAGTTTTTTATAGCTAAAGTTAGTATATGCTGAATTAGTTTAAAATATTTAGGCATTACTTGAGATGAACAGGTGAATAGATTATAAATGTTTTTGTTAGCTATTAATTGTGACTTGAAATAGATAAGAAATGTTTTTGTTTTGATATAGGTAATGAAGGCTTGATGGGGAGGAAGGATAAAGAAAGTTAATAAAAATTACTTAAAAAATGTCTAGATTTGCAACGTGTCGCATATGATTTAGTAAAGGTTAAATTATTCAAGTAACAATGGTATTAATCGAGTTTGTGAATGGACTATTTTTTATGTAAAAGTCGTTTTAAGTTAACCATTTAATTGATAAGAAGGGATCTGAGAGCATGCTTAAAACGTTTAATATTAACGAACATTACGAACCTACAGTTATTCCTTATCTACAGTCAAAGAAGAATCAATCTAATTATATTTGTAATTTAATTATTGCTGATATGGAACGTGAAGCGAAAAAGGTAGAGGAAGAGAATATTATTGATTTGATTAGGGCGGTTGTTAGAGAAGAGAATCAACGCTTAAAAGAGGAAATCAATAATATTTCAAAAGATGTGGATAATATTAAAGTGGATTTAAAGACAGAGTTTAAAGTACTTGAAGCAAAAATGCCTTATATTTTAAAAGAATATTTAGAAAACAAAAGATAAAAAGAAGATGTAAGAGTAGAAAGCTACTTTTACATCTTCTTTTTTAGTTTGCGTTATCCACAATAGTTGTTTCTTTTTCATGAGCTGAACATGTCGTTGTTGGGATATTTCCTTTTTCATAATAAAGCGTTACTTTTTTATCGCAGTCATCTGCTGCAAGGTACCCAGATACGGGGTCGATTGAAACTGGAACAACGTTTTTAGGTGTTTCAAACCAAGTCGATCCACTTTCTTTTAATGAGTTTTCCATGACAGATGCCCAAATATTTTTGGCATATCGATTGACTTCAACACCATCGAGTGTCTGACCTTCATCGTATCCAGTCCAAACGGTTGTCACAAGTTCAGGAGTATATCCAATCATCCAAGAATCGGTGTTTGTTGTTCCACTTTTACCAGCATATCGGTGGGTAAGTTCTGGGATAATAGATAGTCCTGTTACAGATAGATGATTGTTTTGATTAATATCAAACATTCCAGTCATCATTTCATTCATGATATACGTTTTGGTTTGATCTAAAACTTGTTCACCTTGAGAGGCTTGATCTTTATACACATAGAAGCCACGTCCATCTGTAATTTCAGTTACAAATTTTCGTTCAACACTTTGTCCGTTATTAGCAAAGATACTATAGGCCTCGGCCATTTCCATAATATTTATTGAACTAACTCCAAGAATAGCGGATGGAATCTGTGGAATTTCTTCTTCGATTCCAAAGCGTTTCACGGTTTCAGACAGGACATCCATTCCTAAAAACATGTGCGTTTTAACTGCAAAGATATTGTCAGATACAGCAATGGCATTAGCCATTGAAATTTCGTCGTAAGCATAGGCACCTGAGTAGTTTCCAGGTGTATAAGTGTTTGCTCCATCATTATAAGTAAAAGATGTAGGTTCATTCATAAAGGTGGTTGAAGGGGTGAATCCGTACTCAAGGGCGGCGTAATAGAGAAATGGCTTCATCATAGAACCGATTTGACGTCGACTATATAACGCTCGATTAAATTGAGAGGTTTCGTAATTGGTTCCACCACTGAGAGCTTTCACATATCCAGTTTGAGGGTCCATAACGATGACGGCTGTTTGAACTCCCTCTTGTTTAATCGTGTCTTCAATAGCATCGTTGACATAAGTTTGAATCTCGCGATCGAGCGTCGTGTAAATATTTAAATGACGATAGGACATCATTTGTCCATCTAGCAGTTTATCCACTTCACTTAAAACAGCATCGACATAATATGGGGCATCATATTCAAGTGCTTCTGGATGTTCCCCAATAATGGTTGCCTCTGTGTTAAGCGCAAGATCGTATTCTTCTTGTGTAATATAGTCTTCAACGAGCATTGATTTTAGCACGATTTGTTTTCTTGACATGGCATTTTCGTAGTTGATGAGTGGAGAGTAGTAGCTAGGACCTTTTGGAATCCCAACTAAAACAGATGCTTCTTCGAGTGTGAGTTCACTCGCATGTTTGTCAAAGTAGAATAAGGCTGCATCTTCAATTCCATAGTTACCATGACCGAAGTTAATTGTATTTAAATAACCTTCTAAAATGGTCTCCTTATCATAGGCAATTTCAAGCTTCAATGCATAAAATGCCTCTTTAATTTTTCTTTCCCATGTTTTATCAAAGTCCGAGAATAAATTACGAGCATACTGTTGGGTAATCGTTGATGCACCTTGAGATTTGCTTCCTGTCGTTATATTAACTAAAACAGCTTTTGCAATGCGAATTGGATCAAATCCCATATGATTATAAAAATTACGGTCTTCGGTCGCAATAAATCCATCAATCACGTAAGGAGAAATTTCATCGAGTGTAACCCAGTTTTGATTTTTAGGGTATGTTTTTTCTAAAAAGACTTCTCCATCTGAATCATAAAAAGTAATGGTGGTATTGACGTTAATGTCTGGGGCAGGGAGATATTTAAAATATTGATAAACGGTTAGTCCCAGGATTGCCACTAACTCAATTCCCATAATCATTGTTACAACTAAATATTTGGTCTTAAAAAATGTGGATAACTTTTTCACATAACTTCACCTCAGAAGTTAGTTTATCCAGATATTTCTAAAATATTTACAAATTAAGGGATAAAGTTATAAAAATGTTATTTAATTGAAATTCAGGAATCGAGGGTTAATTAAATAATATTAGAATTCTGAGAATTAATGGATTATTTTTTTGATGCAATCGTTTTAGTTATTAATTAAAAATTTGTAAAAGAATAAAAATTGTTGTGATAGAAATACTCTAAAAAAATTGATGTTTTTTTGAAAAGATGATATTATTTTAGTTGGAAATGTTGAAATATGTCCTGTATTTGGGTACCTGGGACATATGGAGTTATTGGTACAACTGTAGTGACCCCAAAAAGTTGAACTAAATATTAAGCAGCCAATTGGCTGGTATGAATTCGGTATTGAACTGGACTCATGCCAGCCAAT